>NZ_JBGSQZ010000036.1:0-17451 GCF_041737865.1 Chamaesiphon sp. | reverse complement strand
CGCCAAAGGTGACGAATAGGATGCCTTGAGTCAATTTAATCGGTTCTCCCAACTTGAATTTAGAGAGCGCGACAACCTGTTCGGCATTTCCACCCAAACGCACCCAATCCCGTCTGGTTATAACAACAACTATTTAATATTAAATAACTTATAAAAACAACAACAAGATAGCCTACTTACATGATAGAGTAGTTCTATTAAACCTTCCACGAAATAAACTTGATAAGTATAGAACGAGCAATCGACTCTCAAACAGGGGAAAGATTTTGCTGTGTATTCGACACGGAAGCTGGCCTGCCAGTAGAACCAATCCAACGCTACCTAAACTACTGCCGCAGGCGACAACTAGCCGCCAACACCGTTAACACATACGCTTGTCGGCTAGTAGATTTCTGGCACTGGCTGGAGTACAAATTTCTGAACTGGGAAGAGTTCGGACTAGATGAACTGGCTGATTTCGTAAATTGGTATTTGTTGGGTGGTGATGTAGAAGTCATCTCTGAATCCATTAGAGAAATAGCTTCCAAGCGCAGTGCGCGTACTGTTAACCAGGCAGTTACAGCCATTCAAGGAATGTATGAATTCCACGCTATTGAAGGCAGAGTAGACGAACAGAAATTTGCCAAGCTAGCTCGTGGGTTTGGCAAACGCGGTGGCTACTTGCGTGGGATTATTAAAAGCACACCTGAAAACCGCAAGCGAATTAAGCTCAAAGAACCGAAGATATTCCCTGGTTGCTTGACTGATGAACAGGTCAGTCAACTAGCAGATGCCTGTTACACACACAGAGACAGGCTGATAGTAATGCTGTTGAGAGAAACAGGAATACGGCGGGGAGAGCTATTAGGATTGCATCTTGTAGATGTGGGAACTTTGGATAGTAGAGGCAGAATTCGGATTGTCAGACGAGGCAATAACCCGAATGGAGCGATTTCCAAAGGAACCGAACGAGAAATTCCGATATTGCACAACAAAAAAGCAGTTCAAGAGACATTTCATATCTATTTAAATGAAGAATATCCCTCTAAAGAGGTCGAAAGATTGGGTCACGGAATGTTATTTGTCAATCTGGAGGGAAAATATATCGGACAACCGATGAGCAGTGCGAGATTGAATGGTTTATTTTCTCAACTTGAAGCTAGAACTGAAATCAGATCGCATCCTCATTTATTCAGACATACTTTTGCAACGAGAATGCTCCAAGCAGGATATCAAGACCAATACGTACAACAGTTAATGGGACATAGATCGATTGCTACTACTAAAGATATTTACTCACATGTACTTGATGAAATGAGCTTAGAGGTATATTTAGATCGAGAGGAAGATGAATGAAAGCATTAGAATCATTTGAGTCATTACAGCAACGGATAGCAGTCTCAGAATTAGGTAAAGAGTCGGTAAACGATCCGCTACTAGAACGAGATACTTGGTCGGTTCTAGAAATTGGCTATACAGAAGAAGAATCCAGGATTATCGAAATTCACAACATTCACTTTAAAGATTTTTCTCTACTTTGGCTAAAACTACTAGCCAAGTTAACCGCTAAAGCTAGTGCCAGAGAAAAATCTGCGTTAAGCGTTACAGCAAAAAGAATCCGTGCTTTAAGACAACTGGATGAATTTTTATCATCCCAAGGTTATAATCGACCGGAAATTTTAACGGATAACTTATTACAGGAATTTATCAAGCAAGGCAGCCAAAGAGATCGTCAACGTGCCATAATTTATGCGGTTAAATTATGGACAGAAGAACAATGGCTTCAAATATCTTTTGCTGCACATATATATAGAAAATACACTCCCAAAGTTCAAACGATACCAGAGGAAGTTCTCTATCAAATCTATGAAAAGTTCGATTTATTTCCAGCACCATTAGAAAGATTATTCAGACTACAACTCGCACTAGGGTGTCGAATTGGCGAAATGATTAGAATGCCTCGCCAATGCCTCAAGCAAGAAAGCGAAAAATGGTTTTTACAAAGATGGATAGAAAAACGCAAATATTGGCAATTTTATCAGATTCATCCTTTAGTAGCTGAATTAATCAGGGCACAGCAGGAATTTCTCAATACTCAGCAGCTTATTGATACTGATTTTGATAAATTATTTTGCTTTGTTTCTAGTGATACTAGTTTTGGCAGAAGATTTGACAAAAATCCAATTTATTTGCCAAAATTGCTTACCAACTCAGTAATTCACTCTTGGGTAAGAGATTTTAATAAGAAAGCTGAATTAACAGATAAACATGGTAATCAATTCAAATTTACCAGTCACTACTTTCGTCGCACAAAGGCTAGTATTATGGCTTATTGCGAAACAGAGGATGAATATATTGCAGCGGTATTAGGACATGCTTCTTTAGATATGTTGCCCCACTATCGACAACGAGATTTAAATCGTTTAGAAAAAGAATCAGCAACTAAAGGTTATGTTGATATGTACGGTAAAGTCAGTACTTTTAAACCTAGAAAGCAGAGGTACGAAAAGTTAGCAGAATTACTTATGGTAACTACTTCATTAGGGGAGTGTCACCGCCCAATGATGTTAGGTGATTGTGAATATAGATACGCTTGCCTTAGTTGCAATCATCATCGCGTTACGTTAGAAGACAAGCCTTATATAGAAGCTGATATTCATCAACTACAACAGGATTTAGAACAAGCGCAAGTAGCAGGACAAGATCGAAGAGTTACTGAAATACATCGGTTATTAAATTTACTTGTCACTAGATTACAGGGATTGGAAAAATTACAAAATATTGGATCGAGTAACGCTAATGAGTAATCGCAAGCATCCAGCTATTTCTATTCATTCTACTCTTGATGGTCAGTTGGAAGTTGATTGGGGCAAAGAATATCAAGGAGAATATAATTGTCCTCGTTGTACAGTTGGTAAGCTTACAGGACTTTGTTATGAGAAAGAATACTTCTGCAAACTATTTCTTGCGTGTAATCATTGCAAGAAACAAACTTATTTGACTTGTGAGATTAAAGGAGCTAGGCGAAAGTATTTACCTATTTCTATCCATGAAACACTAAACGGAACATTAGAAGTTAACTGGGAAAGTGATTACAAGCAAGAATATCGCTGTCCTTTATGTCCTCAAGGATTAATCACAAATTATTACTATTCAGCTAAATCTGTTAATAAACTAGGCGTAGTATGCAATAAGTGTAAAAAACGGATCAATCTCCGCTGTGATGTTCCACCTCATAGCATTCGATACCGTCCCGATATCGAATGCCCCAACCCTCTTTGTCTACAGATCGGTCATGATGGACAAAAAGGATGGATCTATGAAGTCTCTAATTTCAATGCTAGATGTCATTTTTGTGATATCACCTTCGACTCTAATTCTGCACACTCCAATAGTTGGGTTAACAACCAAAAGCAAAATGAGTTGCTGCCTTTCAATTTCGATGAAGACACATGGGATTTAGGGCACTTTTATAATAAGTCACCTCGGCGGATTAATTTTAGAGAGATTGAGTCTCAATGGTATCGAGTATTAGTAAAACAATATCTACATTTACTCCTTAGAACGCAAAGATTCCTTTCTGATGAACTCCCTAGTCGAACATTAACAACATTAAAACAATTTGGATGTATTGCAGAACAATTTCAAATTCGCGATTGTAGTGGTATCAGTAGGGATATAATTCTTAAATTCAAGGATTCATGTCAAGAAAATACAAATCACGTAATTAATAATAAGCTGGGCTGTTTAAAAGATTTTTTTGAATACCTAGATCTAGACACATCATATTTAATTCGCAGTCGGGATAGGTTGAAAACAAGCAAAAACGATCCTGATTGGCTGGATGAGGTAGCTCGCCAAGCTATTCATCAACATCTATTCGAGATTCCCGCACCAATTGCGCGTCATTATCTGATTCAAGAGTACACGGCTACACGTCCAGGTGATGCTTGCAAAATCGCCTTTGATTGCCTAGTACAAGAAAACGATAGGTGGTACATCAAATTTTATGAAGGGAAGAAAGCACAAGAACATCGCTTACCAGCTACTCGTGAAATCAGAAAAGTAGTTGAAGAACAGAAGTGCTGGATTAGACAAATATTTGGAGAAAACTACTCATTTTTATTTTGTCATTTCAGAATTATAAAGAGCAAATCGTATCCTATTTTTTCCAATATTAAACCCATACCAAAACCTCCAGACAGAAGTGGGAGTAGTAGTCCAATGGTTCGCATTATTCGGATGTTAATAGAAAAAGAAGATGTTCGTGATGCTAATGGTTTAAAACCGCACTTTGTAGGTAAGATTACTCGCCCTAGTAAATTGCAAGAGATTCGAGCCAAACATGGAATTGAGGCGGCTCAACTTTATGCCAATCATGCTAGTAGTAATACGACCTTCCAGCATTACACACCACCTACTAGAGAACAAGTAGCCGCTGTGGACTTGCCTTTTCAGGCATTGTTGATGAACCCCAGTAATAAGTTCCTCCCTTGGCAATCTCTCCCAGAAAGTTTACTCAAAAACCCTAAAGCACACGAATTAGACTCAGAAATCGCTCCGCGCTTGGTAGTTTACGGACATTGCATTCTCAACCCTAAAATTCCCTGTCCTATCAACCTCTATCCCAAATGCTATGGATGCGGTAGTTTTCGTCCCAGTACAACGAAGCTACCTTTGTATGAACGTCAATATGCAGGAGAGCAACAACGACTGACTCAGGCACAAGAGGTTGGTGCAGAACTGGCGACTGAAGAAGCAAAATCTACCATAGCCGCAATGGATAAATGGTTGCCACAACTACGGGAGTTGGGATATGACTAAGCACAATCGGGAAAAACAAGCCGAGGTCTTGCGGCGTACTCAGGCGGAACGGAAAGAACAGAAGAAGCAACAGGTACTCAAGGCAATTGAGGAGATAATCAACCAAAAACAGCCGTTAACCTTTGCGAATATTGCAACCGTTGCGGGTTGCTCGATTGCTTATCTCTATAAGTGGGCAGAGATTACCGACTACATTCACGAACTCCAACAGCAGCAAAAAACTCAGTTAAATCCCCTCGAAGAAGGAGATCCCAAACCGCATAGTCTCAAAACCCTCCATGAAGTTGCTCGAAATCGCATTCGCCAACTCGAAGCCGAGATTAAAGAACTCAAAAACCAGAACGAAAAACTCCGAGGTCATGTCTCAGAAATATACGAACTAAGGGATGAATGCGAACGATTGCGGCACCAACTACGAGAATTAACCAGTCCCAATCCATCCAGCAAAGTGGTTCCGATTAGGATCGTTGCCCAAGTAACGAGTCCAGTTGCTGAATCTCCACCGGAACCGGAGCCAGCAATTAGATCGAATCCAGACTCATCTTCGCAGTCGGAGATTTTTGAGTTAATTAATGCTCTGGGAATTAAGCTCACTGCAAAACTCAAGCGTGAAATAAATCATCGCTCACCTAGTTCGGTCAAACTTTCAATCGAGGCTTTCCAACAATATCGCAGCAAAACTGATGTTAGTAATCCTGAAGCTTGCTTGTTAACTATGATCTGTGATGAAGCCAAGCCCAATGGACAACAAAATTCAGAACCACCAGAATCGATATTGTTACCTAGCCAGGAACATCTCAAGCCAACTATGAGAGAAGACAAGGAACTAGTCAGTCTCGACGAACTCAGTAATATATTCAATCAGAAATAATGAATGATACTATCCCTCCTAATAATATCGAAGCTGAAGAAAGTATCTTGGGTGGTATTCTTCTAGATCCTTCAGCAATGAGTAGAGTTATCGATCTATTAACTCCTGAATCGTTCTATATTCAAGCGCATGGTACGATCTATCAAGCTGCTTTAGAGCTATATCGAGCAGACAAGCCTATCGATCTGATGAGCATGACTAGCTATCTAACAGACTATAAATTAATCAAACAGGTTGGTGGCAAGAATAAGTTAGTTCAGTTATTAGAAAGAACGGTTTCAGCAACGAATATTGACTATTTCGCATCGTTAGTGGTTGATAAGTACAAGCGACGGCAGTTAATCGCAGTGGGTCAAAATCTGGTTAAATTGGGTTATGACACGACTACAGAACTAGAATCAATTTTCGGGCAGTCAGAGCAACAGCTATTCAATCTCACTGTCGATAAACAAAGTAAGTTTAAACCGAAACCAATTAAGGATTATATCGATAATAAGTTTTCACGAGGCAACTCACCTGCTTATTCTACTGGATTAGTAGATTTAGATGCGGCAATTAAAGGACTAGTCAAGCGAAATCTGATTGTAATTGCTGCCAGAGCGAGTATGGGGAAAACTTGGCTGGCTTGTCATTTAGCGGTTCATATTGCTACAACTCAAAACAAGCCAGTGGTCTTCTTCAGTGCAGAAATGTCTGGAGAGGATTTATCAGACCGATTGCTATCACTCCACTCTGGTATTGATTCCAGTCGGATGATCCACAATGAAATTTATAAGAATGAGATTGAAACACTGAAAGACACGATGGGGATAGTAGGTAAACTGCCGATCGTTATCGATGATACGTCAGCTTCCGACTTAACTCCAGCAAAAATGCGTTCTGTATTGCGGCAAATTCGCCACGAGCGGGGCGAATTGGGGTTGGTGGTGTTGGATTACATTCAGAAGCTTGGGGACAGGGCTGCGAAGAATCGAGCGCAGGATGTGGGTAAGTACTCTGGGGCATTTAAGGACATCGCTAAGGAGTTCGACGTTCCGTTTGTAGCTTTGGCACAGATCAATCGTGGGGTAGAGAGTCAGGGCAATAAGCGTCCGTCGATGTCTGATATTAAGGATTCGGGGGACATCGAGCAGGATATGGATCTAGGGTTATTACTGTACCGCGATGGGTACTATAACTCTGAGAGTTCAGATTCAGGGGTGATGGAAATTATCGTAGCTAAGAACCGGAATGGCTCTACGGGAACTTGTCGAGTGAGTTTCAACCCTATTTGTGGGGAGTTTGCAGATTTAATTTAACGGATAGCAACCGTTCAAAATCAAGCGATGCTTCAACCGCTCATAGCAATTCACAGATCTAGCGATCGCCAAAAGAGATCGAAACTTACTACAATTATCTGATGCCATGTTGTAAATATTGCAGCTATTGTTGAAAGATGCAACAGCCGATCTAAATCGGCCGATCTCCCAAGAAAAATACTTAGCTCAATATTCATATTCTCTGGATACTGCTAACAAGAATAGATCGAATTACGAAACATTAAAACAATGAAAAAATTATCGATATCACTGCTGTTAGGGCTGGCCACAACAACTACTGGAATTGTCATGGGATCTGGTGCTGCTTACAGTGCTAATTTATCATTTACTGGCAATTTGAATGATGCTAATGACACGCCATCATTCTTTTTTACTGCGGATGGTACCTCAACTGTCGATATCAGATCCTATAGCTATGCAGGTGGTGTAAATGCTGAGGGAACGACGATCGCCGCAGGTGGTTTCGATCCGATTTTGACATTGTTTGATGCTAGTGATAACTTCTTTTTGGAGCAGGAGGATATTGGACTTGGCAATCTAGATTTTCAAGTTAGTCAAGTGTTGCCAGCGGGAAATTATCGAGCGGTAATTTCAGCGTTTGCAAATTTTGCCAATCAACCAAATTTTGCCGCTGGTTTTAATAATACTGGAGATTTTTTCGGTCAAACTTCGGCATACGCTTTTGATATTCAGGGCGTTAACCAATCTGCGACTGCCGTACCAGAACCTGCGAGTTTAATTGGAACTGCGGTTGCTGGATTTGCGGTGGTAGGTTTAAAACGTAAGTTAACGGCAAGTAGGAAAACTAACCAGAAAAGTTCTCGTTGATGAATCTGCTGTTTAAAGGTTCGCTCTAAATTCTTATCAAAAAGAGTAGGGGTAATTCATGAATTACCCCTACTCTTTTTGCGCCAATTGTCTCGATCTAGAAAATCGAGAAACTATTATTAGTCAAAGCAGGATTGCCAACTAATTGTGCGAGTCGAACTTGGTTGGCACCACCAATACCATCAACATCGAAGAATAAGGCACCGGATGTATTGTTATAGATAAACCGCTGGCTGGCTGTGGTTGCCGACGTTCCTAGCGTAAATCTGGAAACATCCAGCACGCCACCTGCCAAGCTGTCGCTGCCAAATACCGCATTTCCACCAAAACCCGCACGGGAGATACTCAACAGATCGTCGCCGACTACAAAGTCATTAATTTTGTCGATGCCTTCAGTGGGATTATTGTAGCCAAAGACATCTTTACCAGCACCGCCAAAGAGGAGATCGACTCCCGCACCGCCGAAGATGATGTCGTTGCCGATACCGCCATAGATGGTGTCATTTCCAGCTAGTCCAGAGATCGTATCGTCGCTATTCGTACCGTCGAGTCGATCGGCATTGGGGGTACCATTGATGATACTTGGGGCGGTGTCGTCGTTGACGATCGAACCAGTAGCGGAACTAGTAGCAATTGTGGCGTTAGTCGCCTCGCTGAGGTTGAGTTTGAAGGTTTCGGTGGGTTCAAACGTAGTATCGCCAGTGACAGCGATATTAATTGTTTTGGTGGTGTCGCCAGGATCGAAGGTAATCGTCCCAGTTGTGGCTGTGTAGTCACTTCCGGCGATCGCACTATCGTCGGCGGTGGCGTATTTGACGGTGACAATTTCGGTGCTGGGGTTGCTCAGAGTGAGGTTGAAGCCGAAAGTGGTAGTGCCGCTATTGCCTTCGTTTTGGGAGACGTTGGCGATGCTAATCGTGGGGCGAGTGTCGTTATCGACGATCGAGACTGTACCAGATTTTACCGTATCGAGTTGGTAACTCGTACCGCCTTCGGTGAGAGTAAGGGTGACGGTTTCGGTACCTTCAAAGATGTTGTCATCGATCGGGTTAATATCGATCGTGGTAGTATTGCTACCTGCTTTGAAGATGGCGATACCGTTGAGGGTTTGATAGTCGGTGGTGTTGGTAGCAGTTCCGGTAATGGCGTAATTTACCGCTAAGTCGGCGGTAGTCGCACCCGTGCGGGTGAGGGTAAATTGTCCGGGGTTGAGGGGTTGTCCGCTGAGGGTTTCCGCCGCTGCGGGATCGTTGACGGCGAGGTTGATGACGGGGACAACTAGGGTGGGAAGTAATGTGGTGGTGGTTTCGGCGGTGGCGGTTTTGATTTCGGTTCTGCCGATGTTGTCGGTGGCGATGCTGTAGAAGCTATAGGTTTTGCCGATGTCTCCGGTGTAGATACCGCTGATTTTGTCGGTTTTGTTTTGCCAGAGGGTGTAGTTACCACCATCTACGGAGACATAGACATCATAAGTGCCCACGCCGCTACCGTCGTCGGTACCCGCCCAATTGACGTTAATATCCTTGCCTGTGGTGGTGGCTGTTAGGGTTTGGACTTGGCTGGTGGGGGCGTTGGTGTCGATTTTATTCGACCAGACGGGGGTTAGGATCGCTTCATTGGTATCGAAAACAATGCTAGCCTTGGCATCGATGACGGTGGCGTTAGCGACGTTGGGTTTCGCTTTGACGCTGTAGGTGACGAAGCCTTCGCCATCTCTGTTGGCATTATTGGGGGGTAGGAAGCCATCGTCAACGCCTGTGGCGGGTTTTCCGGTGGTAGGATCGATCTCGGTAATCGTCCAGGTGAGGGTGCGATTGCTGGTGTCGAGGTTGGCGGCGACATCGACTAGGGCACCGATGGAGCTGCGTAAGTCGAGGCGGGTGGTGTAGCCTTGTAAGCCGTCGGGGACTTTGAAGGTGAGGTTCTGGAAGCCGAAGGTACCAAGTTCAAAGGTGCTCAGATCGAGGTCGCTGTCGAGTTGTTGGGTGACGTTGACGAGGACGGCGGGAGCGGTGGCAGAGGCTTGGTTCTCGAAGTTGATGGTGTAGGGAAGGATGGGATCGGGGGAAATCCAGCGATCTGTTCCGGCTCCGCCAGGGCCGATGATATCGTTGGGGTCGAGAGATTGAACGATGGTTGTTCTGGTGTCGTCTTCGGGTGGTTTACGACGTGGTAAATCTCCAGGAAGTCTTCCGCCTTCGCCTCCAGGTGGTTTTTGTGGAGGAGATCCACCACCAGTTGGTTTTGGTTTGGGTGGTGTTGGTGAAGGAGAGCCGCCACCAGTTGGGTTTGGAGAATTACCATTACTATTATTGGTGGGGCTAAAATTACCATTACCATTATTGGTAGGGCTTAAATTATTACTCCCATTGTTATTACCATTATTGGTAGGGCTTAAATTATTACTCCCATTGTTACTGCCATTATTGCTCGGACTTCCAATGTTGATATTGATATTAACAGTTAAGTTGTCTAAAAATTTCCCACTTGCATCGACAAAAGAAATAGGATTGTTTTTAACATATCGATAAAAATTAGTATCTTCACCATTAATCCCGATCGGATCTGTACTAATAAACCGTCCCTCACCAGGTGTATAAAACCGCGCCCGCATGAAATCAAGCCCATTGCTTTCATTCATCACCCCGTATTGACCGACAAATTCAAACGGGTTGGCAACAGCTTCGGTTTTGGTCAAACTTTCGCCGAAGGGGAGATAACTATAACTGTTAAGATAATTACCACTGGTTCCGGTTAATCCGGCGATCGATCCGATCGCATCGGCATCGTAAAATGAGGCGGTACTACTGCCATCAACGCGACTGACTAAACCTAAACCGTGGGTATAACTGGCAACTTTATTCGTGCCATTATATTCACCCACCACATCTCCCAAACCCGTAGGATCGAGTAAATAATCGGTGCGGGTGCCGTTTTGAGTCGTGGCGATGCGGTTGCCGAGGGCATCGTATTTATATTCCCAAGTCCCATCGGGGTTGGTGACTCCAATTAGGCGATTTTCGCTGTCGTAGGCGAAGGTAGTAGTTTTAGAGCCTTCGGTTTTGACGGTGAGATTACCGTCTTTGTCGTAGGTGTAAGTATTACTACCAGCGGCAGTGTATTGGTTGAGATTGTTGGTGTTGTAGGCGGTATTGACACCGCTATCTTTGACGGTGGTGCGATTGCCAGCGGCATCATATTGGTACTCGATGACGCGCCCATTGGCGAGAGTGGCTTTGGTTAGTTGTCCCGTGGCATCGTAACCGTAGGTGGTTTTGCCTTCTAAGGTGGTCATGCTGTCGCGCCGACCTAAGTTATCGTAGGTATAGTCGAAGCGGGAATTGACGGTGTTATCGGCTTTGAAATTGACGATACTGAGGGCTTGTCCGGCACTATCATAACTGTAGGTGGTATAGGTGCCATTCCCATTATCTTCCCGCGCTAATTGCCCGATGTTGTCGTAGGTATAGGTGACGATATTCGTACCATTGTTATCTGTTAATTGTTTCAACCGCCCGACGCTATCGTAACTATAGTTGGTGGCAAACCCATCTTGGTCTACCATTTTAGTCCGCTGTCCGCCTGGGTTGTAGGTAAATTCTAAGAAGCGGCTATTGTCATAAGTGACTTTGGTGAGTCTGTCGGCATTGTCGTAGGCATAACTGACGGTACTATCGGAGTCGGTAGCCTGGGTGAGATTGCCGCGACTATCGTAGGTAAAACTCGCAGTAGTGCCATCGGCGAACTCTTTCCCAATCAGGAATTGGCGACTGTCGTAGGTATATTTAACTTCCTGTCCGCGACGGTTGCTCGATACGGTGGTGTTACCATTGGCATCGTAGTTAAATGTTTCTTGAGAGCCATCGGCGTAGACGATGCCACTGAGATTGCCTTTGGTATCGTAGCTGTAGGCGATGTTATTGCCTTTTTGGTCTTGAACTTTGGTGAGTTGGTCGTAGGTAGAATTGTAGGTATAGTTAACCTGTTGATTCAGCGCATCGACGCTACCGACGATATTGCCCCGACTATCGTAGGTGAATTTGGCAGTACTATTATCGGGGGCGATTACCTGTTTGAGATTGCCATTATCGTCATAGAGATATTTAATCACCCGTCCTAATGAGTCGGTAGCTTGCGCGATTTGACCGCGATCGTTTGTTAATATTTTAGTTGCTTTACCATTACCATCGGTAATCGTAACTCCCCCCGCAGTATCGTAACTGTAGGTGACAAAATTAGTGCCGTTACTTAGCTTAGAAATCCGTCCGGTAGCGTCGTATTCGTAGAGAGTTTGAGTACCGTCAGCGAAGGTAATCGATTTGATTGCATTAGCTTTGGCTCCAGCAGTTTCGTAAGTATAACTAGTCGTGCCACTATTATCGGTAATTGATAATAACTTTTCGCCAGCAGCATCATAGGTATAACTAGTTTTCTCCCCATATTGGTCGGTAACTTCACGCACCCGCCCTTGAGCATTGTAAGCAAAGGTAATGACATCGCCATTGCTATAACTGAGACTGGTTAACTGACTGCTAGTATAACCAACGGTAACTTTATTATTATTTGTATCGGTGATGAAATCTAATTTACCATCAGTCCGAAAAGCGAGAGTAGTACCGTCATATTCTCGCAGTTGATAGATACTGCCAACTTTACTAACAACGCCTAAATCGTCAGAATCGTCAGCCTTATATGTGCCATCGGCTTGTTTATTAAATAGTCGCCCAACCGTCCCACTTTGAATGGTGACATTCCCCTTAGCATCTACAGTTTCCGTAATCTCGAAGGCATTAACACCACCGCGCCCGAAACTACCGATGAAATTGCGATCGTCAATACTATCGGCGGCATTCTGACGAAGTTCAAATGAGATCAATCTGGAGATATCGGTAGTATACTCGCCCAATTGACTCAATCGCGTCGCATTTTCATCTAATACTGCTTGGAAATTTTCAGCATTACTACTAACAGAATTGACAAAGTTTTGATAAATCAAATCCCACGTTGCCGGATCGACATCCGCAGGGCGAGAGCTATTTTTAATCGCATTCCAATCGATATTTGCAGTCGTATCCAGCGAACTAACTGTAAAATCAACCGTGTTGCCTAGAGTAGCATTAGTCCGAAAGTTAACTTTATATGTACCAGTCGCCCCTGGCGGTAAAACACCAGCATTACCATCTTTATTAATCCCTAAAAACTGGATCGAATCTTGCAAAAACTGTCCATTCTGCTCGAAATTAGCACCTTGAGCATCAATTGTTAATAGCGGTGCGGGAATATCTGTCTCGCCACCATTGCGATAAGTAACAATCACCTCGCCAATACCGCCAGACCGAACCAAACCAGTCGAACTAATCGTCACATCTAATTTGCCTGGATTGCCACTATCGACCGCGAAAATATTCGCAGCGGTAGCTGTTTGCACTCCGTCGGTTAGTTTGACACTGTAGCTACCAGGAATAGTATTGCTTAAATTAGCAGTAGCAACAATTTTGGTATCGCTAATGAAGGTAATATTTTCGAGTAGAATTGGTTGACCATTACTATCGAGTAAACTCGGTTGAGTATTGGGAGTAAATTGAGTCCCATTAATCGTAAAAGTAGTTTTACCAGCATTACTACCGCGCACGGGGCTAATGCTAGTAATTGCAAATAGGCTATTACCAGTAGCAATCGAAGATAGATCCAGTTTGTAAGGACTATCGCCACTATTACTATTGACACGTAAATAATAAACGCCTGGAGCTAATTGTTGGTTAATTTGATTACTACCACCAACTAGGGTTTGACCGTTACTAGCAATCAGTGCGATCTGATTATTAACACCCAGAAATTCATTAGTCAGCGTCGAACTAAATTGACTGGTTTGTTTGACCTCAAACCGATAAAAATCGTAGGCATCCACATTGCCGACAAAATCACTATAGGTTTGCGTACCTGTTAAGATACCTAAATCGCGCGCCTTACCAATATCGTTCCCCGCAAAATCATCAATGGGTTTCGCACTA
Organism: Chamaesiphon sp.; assembly: GCF_041737865.1. Classification (NCBI taxonomy): domain Bacteria; kingdom Bacillati; phylum Cyanobacteriota; class Cyanophyceae; order Gomontiellales; family Chamaesiphonaceae; genus Chamaesiphon; species Chamaesiphon sp. The sequence continues at coordinate 3,619 of NZ_JBGSQZ010000036.1, read as the reverse complement.
GCCGATAGTTGATAATTCGTACCTCTGCCATTGGGCAAACTGCTGAGGATAATATAGTACTCCCCTGGCTTAACTGATACCTTGAGATCCCCTGTGCTACTTTGCCCTGCAAATCCACCAGCACTATCGATTAACTGGAGATTGGGTGTAACTGTATTTCCGCCTAATTGTACCGACAGCACCGAAGTTTCGGTAACTCGGACTTTATAATAATCGAGAGCATCGTTAGTTAAAAAAGCCTGACCGAGAAAATCATCCGTGGTAACGGGAGTAGCACTCACTGTCCCCAAATCGAAGGCACTAGCAGGATCTCCACCCGCTTTATCGGTAGGATTGAAACTCGCCGCTGTCTGCCCTTCAAAGATCGCAATTAACTCACTACCTCTAGACAATACCGCACCATTCACCCCAGCAATGGGGGAAACATCACTAACCGTGTAGTCTGTTGCGGCACCATCGATCGTTAATCGATCGTCATTAACATTAAAATCTTTAATTAGCGCGTAGTCGCCATTACCTTGAGTGCCATAACTACTGAGATTAAAGGTATCCGTTCCAGTGCCACCCGTTAAAACATCGATCCCACCGCTGCCACTGAAAGTATCATTACCAGCTCCACCCTTGAAGATGTCATTTCCACTTTGACCGACGAAGCGGTCATCATACTTAGTCCCAGTAACATTTAACCGTTCGATATTGCTAAAGAATACTCGATCGACATCACTACCGACACCGTTAAAGGCAAATATCTCAGTAGCAGAACTACCAATCCCTTTTTGCAAAGTTCCCGTATTGTCATTAGCCGAATAATCAACTATGAGAGTATCAATTCCATCCCCGCCATCAACCCTGTTATCACCCAGCCCTGCATTGATGGTGTCATCTCCGGCTCCACTATCGATCGTATCACCCCCATTCCCTGTGCGGATATTGTCATTTCCCGCGCCAGTTTTCAGGTCGATGCGTTCGATACTAATTAGTTGTGTCCCATCGATAATATTACTTTGGGTCAGATCGATATTCTTAGCCACATTACTGCTAGAAATATCGATCTCAGCCAAGTCAACACCATCCCCACCATCGAGAATATCTACTCCACCTCGACCGATGAGTCTGTCATCGCCAGCTCCACCTCTGAGGATGTCATTTCTACCTCGACCGATGAGCGTGTCATTATATTTAGTCCCAGTAATATTGAATTGTTCGATATTATTGAACAGTACTCCATCAGAATTACCACTGTTGGCATCATTGAGGACATAGATCTCGTTAGGGCCATAGAGAATTCCCTTTTGAAGAGTCCCTGTATAGTCATTAGTCGAATAATCGACCACAAGAGTATCGATGCCATCGCCACCATCGACTCGGTTACGTCCCAACCCTGGAGCAATAATGTCATCCCCAGACCCAGTTGTTACGTCAACTTGCTCGATACTAATCAGTTGCGCCCCATTAATAGTATTACGTTGGGTCAGATCGATATTATTTGCGACATTACTGCTGGAAAGATCGACCACCACCGTGTCAATACCATCGCCACCATCGAGAATATCTACTCCACCATTGCCATTAAGAGTATCATCGCCAGCTCCACCCTTGAGGATATCATTCCCACTTTGACCGATGATGATGTCCCCAAATCTAGTACCAGTAACATTCAACTGCTCGATGTTACTAAATTGGACTCGATCGAAGTCACTATTCAAAAAACTTGCAGGAGCGAATAAACGACCAGTAGTACTTCTAATCCCTCCGAAGTTATTCGTCGAGTAATCAACTACTAGGGTATCTAGCCCATCTCCACCATCAACCAGATCTTCTCCCAATCCTGAATTGATGGTGTCGTCTCCGGCTCCAGCATTAATGGTGTCATTGCCATTACCATCAACAATCGTGTCATTGCCAGCTCCACTATCGATCGTATCACCTCGATCGCCACCAATAATGCGATCGTTCCCCGTGCCAGTCTTCAAGTCAAGCCGTTCGATATCAATCAGTTGCGTACCATTAACAAGGGTGTTGCTGCTTTGGGTCAGATCGATATTATTTGCCCCGCTGTTGCTGGAAATATCTACCACCGCTAAGTCAATATCAGCTCCACCATCGAGAATATCTACGCCACCATTGCCATTAAGAGTATCATCGCCAGCTCCACCCTTAAGGATATCATTCCCACTCAGACCGATGATGATGTCCCCAAATCTAGTGCCAGTAACATTCAACTGCTCGATGTTACTGAACCGGACTAGATCGAAACTACTATTTCCAAAACCTGTAGGGGCAGATATGATGCCGCTATTACTTCTAATCCCTGCGCCGTTATTGGCTGAGTAATCGACTACTAGGGTATCAAGCCCATCCCCACCATCAACTAGATCTTCTCCCAATCCTGGACTGATGGTGTCATTACCAGATGTACCAACGATCGAATCATTAGTAACAATACCCCCAGCATCACCAAAAAAATCTTGCTTCTCAATCTCAACAGCTTTACCATCAATCACAATTACAGATCGATCGTCCTGCGTCCTCAATCCCGCCAACATCTGCGGCGATAAACTTTCCCTAGTTACCAAACTGCGAAAGATTGCCCCCTCATCCCCAGGACTATCCACATTACCGTTCAACACTCGATCGATCTTATGCCCGAATTCCTCCAACAATAATTCCGCCACAGCCACAGGATCTTCCTGATGCCGTCCCAAAAAATCCGCAGACACCAAAATCTCATCTAAATCCGCAGCATAAGCACCATTCGCAGTCCCCAACTCCCCATTCGCCAAAATCCTGATTTCGGGAATCAGACTAAAATCCCCACTCAACCACTGCTGGCGAATCGCCGTACTACCGATCTTAGTGCCGAAGATACTCTCGATCTTCGTCTCAAAATCATCCGTCGCGGCAAACCGAGCTAAATACTGTTGGAGAAGTTGGAGAGCTTGTGGCTTTAACATCGATCGTTCCTGTGACTAGCAGTTACAAAATATGTATTACTATATTTGCAAAACCACTACCACGTAAACTAATTGATACTAAGTTCAGCTAAATAACGTAGTTTTAGTAAAAATCGAGCCATAATAAACCTTATTACCGATCGCCAAATGCTATTTTCTCGTAAATGTATGGCCGAGAGTTTTCTCGATCGAGTTGAGATCGATCGATTCGATTACAGTTGTTAAATAAAATTACACTCGATCGACATTTAGGAATTAATATGTTTATTTCTGCCAAAGAATGTGCCTTAGTCGATCGGTAAATTGAGACGATTCGATCGACAATACAAAAATGCAAGCTGATGAAAATGTCATTAGTAATACTAACGATCGAATAGCACTGGCTAGATTTATGCTAGCAAAACTTAAGAGTTAAGACATTCTTTTTGTAGTTTGTTGTGGGTGCAAGTTGAGATTAAGGCTTATGTTGTGGAATAAAAAGACTTTTTTAGCTTCTAGCAACAATTACACGTTGTAGAGTCTATATAAGTTGGGCATCTTCAATTAGCGGTTCGTTCTTGGAGATCCAAATCGCTCTTTTTCTACCCTCACACCAGTTGGAGAGAATAATCAACGCCGCCTCAACGCCTTTACCTACGCCTGTAGAATCGCCGATAAAGTAGCCC
>NZ_JBGSQZ010000309.1:0-77402 GCF_041737865.1 Chamaesiphon sp. | reverse complement strand
GCCAACTAATTGGCTAGTTTTTAATAGTAATTAGCTAAGATCCCAATCCGAGCAATGAAATACAACAAATACGTGAGGAAGTATGAAGCGATCGAAACCCATGTGGAGTATAGGATCTAAATTTCCGGATGGGTCTATTTTTTATCGCAATCGCTCAAGCAAACTATTCCTTCATCACCACTGCCAGAAGGGTTTAAGATTCGCGCTGTCGATGGCGAACGGGAAGCACAGGTATGGGTAGATCTCCACAACCAAGCTTTTCGTAGTGCTTGGATCTACCAACCCCTAACTGTAGAAAGTTACAAACATCGCTTACAAAATCCTGACTACTTACCCGGACTAGATTTAGTTGCAGTCGATGCTGACGGTAAGTTTGCCTCGATCTGTTATTGCTCGATTAATCAAGCGCACAACACATTTATCGGCAGACAAGAGGGATGGGTTGTTCTCTTATTCACCAGCCCAGACTTTCAAAGGAGAGGATTAGCAAGAGCGATGTTATTTCATGCTTTAGAGCAGCTCAAGGCTCTAAAGATGGAGATTGCTAACATTGGTGTCGATGCTGAGAATGCTTTCGGAGCCAGAAAGCTATGTGAATCAGTCGGATTTAAGCATAGTTATACTAACATCGCCTACGTCAAGCATTTATAGGCTCGATTAAGCTCTGCGGGCTGCTTGCATTTCCTTGTATTTCATCGTCTGCTCCAATCGTGGTAAGGCACTAGTGGCTGATTCGCGGACGTACTCATCGAGACTGGTATCCTCGATCGCTGCCGCTAAAATTGGCTCTGCACGGATGTCGCCGATACTAGCCAAGGTATTTACCAAAATTACCTGAAGGGCGATGTTATCGGTCGTCTGGAGAGCCTCTACGAGGATTTCAAAGGCTGGGGTACCCAGCTCTCCTAGTGCCATTACTGCGGCAATATTGACAACGGGATTCTCATCGCTCATCGAAGTTTTGAGGCATTCCAATCCCTCGGCGGGAAACGGGACATCGGGATAGTTGACGATTACTTGTGCTAGAGCTTTGACGGCACTACCGCGCACGGTGACATTCTCGCTCCTCGCCAAGATCTCGATCAAAAATGGTACGGTGTCCATCCCGATCGCGCCGAGCGTTTTGACAGCGGCACGGCGATAGGTAGTATCATCTTCATCGAGGATGCTTATCAGCCGAGGAATCGTCGTCTCATCGCGAGTCTCAACTAGTTCTAGCATCGCTCGATCGCGTAAATTGGGATTGGGATGTTTGAGTCGATCGAATAATGCTTCCATTAGGGGGTAGAGGGTAGAGGGTAGTTAACGCAAGATGTAGGGTGGGCACTGCCCACCAGCTAGGTTTCAGGCACAATCTATCTAATAAATGAATGCGCCTACCTACTTATTCACCCAAATTTATTGGTTTGCGGCGATCGCAGATCGGGCGCGAATCAGCCAATCATCATCATTAGCTGTTAATTCTCGTCCGCTGTCATCGCCGAGCTTGGCTAATGCCATCAAGATCGCGTATTTGAGATCCCAAATTTTGGTATCCAAACTAGCTACCAGTAACGGTATTGCTCGTGTGTCGCCGAGTTCGCCCAAGGCAAGAGCAGCGGCGGCGCGAGACTTCTGGAACTGTGGTTCGCGGTTATGTAAGGCTTCGACTAAGAGATCGTAACCTGGCATATATTTGAGCCACCCGAGCAGTTTCATCACATGATAATGGGCACCATAGTCGTTGTAAGCCTCTGCTTCATAAGTCGCCAGCAATGCCGCAGGTGCAAGCGCGGCAAAGTCATCAAGGATCGTCTGAGTGGCTAAATAGCACAGTCCAAAATCAGTCTCATACAACTGCCGAATCAAGAAATCTAGCGTGGGTGGCAGATCGTATTCGTGAATTAATTCTAGATCTTGGGGTCGATCGAGTAATGTTTGCTCTAAGCTCGATCGAATATCGGCATATTCTAGCTCTCCGCTGGCAATGCCACAATCTGCAAGTAGTCGAATCGCACGTAAGCGAAAGACGATCGATACCGGACATCTCGCGATCGCCCCAATTGCGGGATAATAATTAGCATCGATCAGATCTTGAATACAAGCGCGTCTAGCATTCCGATTGGGGTGGAACAAAAATTCCATCACCCGCTCCATCTGAGTATAGTCACCTGTAAATCGACACACCGCCGCAATCGCGGCACTCGCTGTCGCTTCATCGGTAGACTCAGTAAAAGTTCTAATTCGATCGAGTGCTGGTGAATAATCGAGCTTAACCAAGGTGTGAATGATGACACGATGATTTTGTCCTTCGCGCTCTAATATTTGCGCGATTTCTGACAATATTTCGGGATCTTTAGTCCCAATTTCACCGATCGCCCACACGGCATTTTCGACAGTATAACAGTCTGATTCTGCCAAGCAGGTACGGATCGCAGGTAATGCTTGTCTAGCTTGGAGTTTGCCCAGTGTCTCGACAGATTTGCGCCTCACGATCCGATTATCGAGTTCGGGATCGTCATTGGCGATCGCGCGGAGCAGCGCATCGATCGATGCCTCTGTGTCAAAATTGATCAGGTGAGAAGCCGCGACATAGCGGGATTCATCTTCTGCTAGTTTATCGCAGGGCGTATCTAATAACTCGATCGCTTCTGCTTCGGTAAGATTAAAAATATTAAAAAAACGTTTATTAGTCATAATTTATTTTATTACCAAGTAACGATTTTAGACTTCAACAGATCCCAACAGATCCCCGACTTCTTCGAGAAGAAGTCGGGGATCTAGTTCATCACATAACAAAAGAGGCTCTCGATCGATCGCTCAACCATTAGGCAAAGCAATAGATCGAAAACCTCCTTTAGCACTCAAATAACCTAAATTACTGAGTCAACCAGCTTCCTAAGATAAGGAGTTGATGGTGTAGTCGAGGAGAGCATTGTATTCAACCAATGCTTGAGCGGACATGTCACGAGGAGCACAACCGCGAGTACGGGCAAAGCGGAGAGCTTCAACGTAAGGAGCAGTAGGTAAGTCTAATGCACGGTAAACTTCACGTCCACCAGCAATACCCCACTCATCCAAAGGACCAGTACCACCAACGATCAAACAGTAGTTGATCAAACGCATGTAGTGTTTGATGTCGCGTAAGCACTTGTCTTTTTTAACTTGGGTTTCGTTAGCTTCACCAGAGTTGTTCAAGTAGCCATACTTTTTGATGCACGCATCGTAAGCTTCTTTAGCTACGCTGTCCAAGTTAGCCGCCAATTTCTCAGCAGCTTCCAAACGTGCGCCTGCACGTTGGATGCTACCTTGTACGGATTCTAGATCGGAAGAGGTAGGAAAACGACCAGCCGCATCAGCAGCAGCGATTACCGTGGTAACAACAGATTTCATGTTCTAATAACTCCAGAAAAAATATTTTGATAGTTTGTTTCAATTCAGTCAGCTGGTAACGATCGATCTCGTCTACTAGCTAAGTGCAGAGATTACGCGATCGAAATAGGAAGCAGCTTCGGAAGTCAGTGCGGAACAGTCACCTTTAGATGCACCCATTTGGACAAAACGCTTACCACCGTTTGCTTCGGTATTGGTGTCGTTGATGTGAGCTAGCGCAGCAGATTTCATGATTTGAACTGCACGGATGGTAGAAGTTGTCGGTACTCCCAATGCTGCATAAGTTTCTTTCATACCGTTCAAACAACGATCGTCGAGTACGGAAGCATCACCAGCCAGCAGAGCGTATGTGACGTAGCGCAAGATGATTTCTGCGTCGCGCAAGCAAGCAGCCATGCGACGGTTGGGGTAACAGTTACCACCAGCTTGGATTAGACCTTGGTTTTCGCAAATCATCCCAGCTACAGCATCGGATACAGCGCAGCTAGCATTACTAGCGATCGCGTTGACTGCATCTAAGCGTTTGTTGCCTTCAGCGATGAAACCTTTGAGTGCATTCAGGTCGGTACCACCAATCGGTGCAGTCTTAGCATCTGCGGTTACTACCGCTCTGGAAAAAGAGTCAAGCATCGTAAGCTTTTCCTTAGTTGATATTTAACGATTTCGAGGTTCATCATAAACAATCTCTGGTTACAACACCGTTGTTATGAGAAACAACTCAACAATCTGTAATATTTGCGAGGAGATGGTAAAAAATGGCGACCTGCATTTGTGTTACCAAATCTAATTCTTTGTTCGTTGCTGTGCTTTGAGAATGTGGAAAATAGATGGAGCCAGCGATATAAACATAATTCCTAAAACAATTGGTAGCAAATATTGGTCGATCTGCTCTGGTGGAATTGTTTTGCCTAAAAAGTAACCCAAAGCAGTCAAACCGCTCGCCCAGACAAATCCACCAACAACATTATACTGCATGAATGTCTGATAGCGCATCGCTGCAATCCCCGCCACAATCGGCGCAAAAGTCCGAACAAACGGCATAAATCTTGCCAAAATAATTGCCGTCTTACCTTGGATACTAAAAAACTCTTCCGCAGCTATCAAATGCTTTTTCTTAAAGAACTTAGAATCCTCTTTGTCAAATAATTTGCGCCCAAATCTTTTGCCCGTATAGTACCCAACACTATCGCCCACAATTGCAAATACAAAACAGCCAAATGCCATCACGCGAATATCCAGTCCAGTTTTGGCTAAAGAACACATGAAGCCAGCCACAAAAAGTAAACTATCCCCAGGCAACAAAAAGCCGACCAATAATCCTGATTCCGCAAAAACAATCCCCCATACCAAGGGATACCCAAAAATTTTAATTAATGTTTGTAAATCAAAGTGCATATTAATCTAAAGCCTCACTCAATCTCTATTTTTTATAATATTGACGATCGATCTAAAATCTCAATTGTGTCCGGTAGGTAATAATTAGTTCTGGGCATAGTTGAGAAGTAGAGTGAGGCATACCATCATCATAGCCAGTCTGTCGCGAGCGAGATTGTAGAAATTTGGAAAACATTGCTACTTGAGCATTGTCGATCGATATTATTTAAACTACATCAGCCTGGAAGAGATTTACTTAAACTGGGGCAATTTTAGTGATATCGAGCCAATTGTCCGATTAAACCAATTGTTGCACTACCAAATATCAGCCAGATTGCCTCAATCCGCCATCGCCATAGTAACAATGAACTTACAACGGCGATCGCCAAGGATTGCCAGTCCACGAGTGTACTTACCCCCAATCGATAAGCAACTACGACAATCGCCCCCCAAGCTCCAGCGTTGACACCATCTAACCAACTTCTAAACCAGCGCGAATGTCGCAGTCTAGGTGCCCAAAATGTCAGTAGAGCGACGAAGCCAAAGCTAGGTAAGAAGATGCCAATTGTGGCAGCGATCGCGCCCTGATGCCCAGCTAGCAAGTACCCAATGAATGTAGCTGTGGTAAATAATGGCCCTGGAGTGATCTGCCCGATGGCGATCGCATCGAGCAACTGTGTCGATGTCAACCAATGAGTGCGATCGACCAATTCTGGCTGGAGAAATGCTAACAATACATAGCCACCGCCATAAATCGTCGCACCAATTTTCAGAAAAATAGTCAAGACATCTACCCATGAAGGATGAGACGTAATTACTGGAAAAATGGCTAAGATCGGCAATTCAAGCTTGGGCAACCAGACAACGGGCAATCCACCTCTCAAGCCCTGCCAATTTTGACCCAGCAGTACTCCAAATCCTGCCACCAATAGCACCATTAATGTATTTAGGTCAAAATATCCAAACAAGCCGATCGCGCCGATTCCAGCGACACCTGTGGCGATATTTTTAATTGCCGATCGACGTAACTTCCACATCGCTTGAATGGTCAATACCACCACTACTGGCTTGATACTGGCAAAAATCGCGATCGATTCAGGAATCGCTTGCACTCGATCGTACCCGATCGCTAGTCCCCAAACGATCGCCATCGCTGGCACAATAAAACACACCCCTGCAATAATTAACCCCCACCAGCCAGCCCGCAGGTAGCCGATATAAATCGCCAACTCTGTCGAACTTGGCCCCGGAATCAGATTTGTCAACCCAATTAAATCCAAGAATTGCGCCTGAGAAATCCATTGTCGCCGGGTGACAATTTCGGCTTCTAGCATGGCAATATGCGCCGCTGGGCCGCCAAATCCGATCGTGCTCAGTTTCAAAAAGACCGCAGCTACTTCAGTCAACCGAGGGCGGGAATCAAACATAAATTATCAAGCTTTACTTTCTATGCTCATAGCAACTCTCGATGTCTAATCTCAAAAACTAAGACTACAGACGTAAAATCGCTGGTGAAGTTTACATCTGTAGCCATAAATAACCTAACGACTCATAGCAGTTAATACCTAGACTGTCGCCGCGACAGCTTTAACTTGAGCGGGTAATAATTCGATATCGGTAAAAGTAAACTCAGTAGTTACGGGTTGACCGTCTTCTACAGCTTGGATAATCCGTTGGCTGAGAATTTGGTACTCGCCAACTTTTTGATAATTATCTTCAAAGACGATTTTACCGCTTTTGATTTCTCCCGTGACAGGATCGGCGTAGATCGAGTCATAGCGATGAGAGAGATAGCCCGCACCAGTATCGTGACTGCTAAAGGTATCGATCGTCACCATGATCCCATGAATATGGCGATGAACGTGGCAGACTTCGTTATTACGGAGTTTATAGCGATCGCCTGTGGATTTGCCGCCCATGAGGATTTCTACTGCACCTGTGGCGTCGGTTTCGCCATAGCTAAAAGTATTTTTGCTATGAGTATCAGCAAAAGTCCGGCGGACGCGGTGGATGGCTACTTCACGCAGTTGTCCGATAATTGAATCCCGCGCTTCTTCATCATCGATACCGATGACTTCCGCACTGAGATTGGCTTTGACAGCAATTGTACCAGTCAGCACTCGATCTCCATGTTGAAATTTCACTGCGGCTGTGTAGCCAGGAAAACTCGGCTCCCAAGTATAACGGTTTTCGTAAGCAGCCTGAAATAGCTCCTGTGCAGATTTTGATTCAGTCATCTTGTCTAAACGTATGATTTGATATTTAATCCTATTTTAGAGATCTTTTGCCAGATTTTCGCTTGATTGAGCTAGGATAATGATGAATTACAAAGTAAGATGACTAGCATAGATGCCCAAGATCTTCGCGCCGTAGCCACAGCATTCGCAGTCGAACGGCAAGTATGTATTCCAGAACTATCCCGATCGATCGAGGATAAGGAAAAAATCGCCGCTGGATTATTACTATGCTTATAATTGGCGATCGGTCAAACAATTGCTGGCGTCAAAATCGTGCGACTCGATCGAATTTACCCATCAGGACGCAATCAGGGCTTAATTGACTTTAAATTAGTTTGTCTTCCTGCCGATCGCAATCCCGTTGAGCTAGGGATTTGTGTCTTGCCATTTCTCGATATTGAAGTCGTCAATGAAGCTTATATGCGACTACTAGTGTACAAAGATTTTGGCATCGATCTGTTGTGCTTAATTCGCCCAGGCGATTTGAAGACCAATCTCTGTCAGTCACCTATTTGGCTACCCAAGTTGCTATCGAATGATATTGGCGGTAGTCCGATCTCCCTCAAACCCATCGACCTGCTCGGTATTCTTACCACTCTGTCGGTCTTTAGTCACAAGCAGCAACATGGTGTGACAAATGAGGCGATCTGTGCATATTTGCGTGCAGAAGAGCTATTAATTAAAAATGAGCTAATTAAAAGTATTCTCACTACTACTAAATTCTAAAGTCGCCGTTCTAACATGGATATTATTACGATCTTGCGTCAAGACTACGCCAAATTTCCCATCGATCAAAGCTATCAAATCTATGCCGAGGATGTCTATTTTCAAGACCCACTAACGCGGTTTCGTGGACTCGATCGTTACCAGCAGACCATCGAGTTTATCCAGAAATGGTTTAAAAATCCTCACTTAGAATTACACGCGATCGATCGGGTCGATCGCGAGATCTCCACTCGCTGGTCATTGAGCTGGAATACGCCGCTACCTTGGTATCCACGGATCGAAATTACTGGTAGAACTGAGTTATTGTTGAATGAATTAGATTTAATTATCAGTCACATTGACTACTGGGATCGATCGCCACTAGATGTTCTAAAACAACACTTTAGGCGTTAGGCGGTAGAGGGTGTTTGATAAGTTATATGTAATACGCTCAGTCAGTGTAGATCCCCCTTCAAAAAGGGGACTTCCGGATCTGGTTCCCCTTTTTGAAGGGGTTTTAGGGGAGATCTCTAGGGTTTAACTTGAAACAAGATTGACTCCTAAAACCTAAAGCCTAAAACCTAAAGCCTAAAGCCTAAAGCCTATTCCGCTGAGACCATACCCGTGTAGGTAAGCCCCAAACGTAAATAAATCCTTCAGCAGCCTTGTGATCGAACTTGTCATCGGCACCGTAGGTAGCCAAGTCCATATCATATAAACTGTACTCTGACCGCCGCCCGACAATTACCGCATTGCCCTTAAATAGCTTGATCCGGATAGTACCAGTTACTCGTGCTTGGGTTTGCTCGATAAAGGCATCCAGGGCAGCTTTAAGAGGCGAATACCACAGACCGTTGTAGACGATTTTACTATAAGTTTCCTCGATGCCCCGTTTGTATTGGGTGACATCGCCAGTGAGGGTGAGGCTCTCTAGCTCTCGGTGAGCTTGAATTAACACGGACAAAGCGGGAACTTCGTAGATTTCGCGCGATTTGATGCCGACGAGACGGTTTTCAACCATATCAATCCGCCCGATGCCATGATTGCCAACAGTTTGATTTAATTGGCTAATCAGACTGACTGGAGCGAGTACTGTACCATTAATGCTATCTGGAACGCCGCAAGTAAAGCCAATCTCAATATATTCTGGCTCGTTTGGTGTATTTTCGATCGCTTTAGTGAGTGCATAAACTTCTTCCAGCGGTTCTACCCACGGATCTTCGAGCGCACCAGCCTCAACACTCCGTCCCAATAAATTGAGATCGACGCTGTAGGGAGAGGATTTTTTTACAGGTGAGGGAATTCCGCATTTCTCCCCATACGCGATCGTTTGTTCGCGGCTCATCCCCCATTCCCGCGCTGGAGCCAGCACTTTCAAGTTAGGATTGAGGGCAGCGATCGAGACATCAAATCTGACTTGATCGTTACCTTTACCGGTACAACCGTGAGCGACGGCATCCGCGCCGTACTCAGCAGCGGCTTCGACTAGCAATTTGGCAATCAATGGACGCGCTAGAGCGGTAGAGAGTGGATAACGATTTTCATACAGCGCATTAGCCTTGAGTGCAGGGAAGGCATAATCGATGATAAAACTTTCGGTTGCTTTCGCTACGAGTGAGACACTAGCCCCAGAGTCTAAAGCTTTTTGACGAATCGGTTCTAATTCATCTCCCTGTCCCAAGTCTGCGGCGAGGGTAATTACTTCTTCCACACCCCATTCCTGTTTGAGATAAGGAATACATACGGAGGTATCTACCCCACCAGAATAAGCAAGCACGACTTTTTTAGCACGACCCATATGTGGTATCACTTTGTGAATGAAGAATTAATACTATAGAGAATAGAGGTTAGCACATCGAAAATAAGGTATCGAATCTAGCGATCTCAGTTTCTCAATTTGAAGATCGCCAAGCCAGATAGAATTTACTCATTGTCGATCCCTAAAAAAGGTGTCATACCCGATCGATACAACACCTGTCAGAATATCTAAATCCGAACCTAAAGCCCAAAGCCTAAATTAGGATTTGGTTTCTAGACGAGCATAGAAAAGACCGCGAATTTTGACTTCTTTGGGATCTAGAGCACCTAAATCTGTATCGGAGGTTTGTTCGCTCTCAAAAATACCCGCGATTTCGCCAGTTGCACTGTTGACTTTCGCAACTTCAAAGTTGATTTTACCTTTTGAAGCAGTAGCACGCTTGGTGTTGGCACGATTACCAGTCCGGCTTTCGGATTCGGCTTGCAGTGCTACAGCATTGTCATATCCACTGGCAACACCACGACCTTTAGGATCGAGGAAGACATTACCACGGTAGGATGGTACTTTGTATTCACCTGCAAAGTCGGTAGAAGTAGTGATACTTTCTACTCCAGGCTTGCTAGTTGCGACCAATTCTTTGACGGTAAATAGGAAAGGTACTAGCTCACCACCAGGCATTTTGACAGTGATAGCTTGGAAGTCAATTCCATCTTCCTCTTTGAAAGTGAGAGTGCGATCTTCGGCTAGTGTGACGGAACCTCTAATCTGATCGAGACTAGAAGTTGCGCGGGTGACTAATTTACCTGCGACAAATTCAGCTTCCTGACGTTTATTTTGAGGTTCTTCCTTGACAAAGTAATTAGTGGGTTGGATGCACATGTCGATGAACTGGTAACTCTTGGCAACATCCAGCGCAATTGCTCCCCGACTGGTATCGTCGATGACGGGGCAGTTATTTGCCAGTCCCGTCCCCCGAATATCTTCATATGTGAGTACAGTTGTTGCTGATACAGGTGCATCACTGCAAGCCGTCAACAAGCCAATACAGATGGCTAGTAGAGCGGCGACTAATCCGCGAAATTTCATGATGAACCTCAATTTTCGATATATTTTATGTTATTACAGTCTTTGCCGATGCGTGAGCCTTGGATCGAATTAATCTTCAAAATTGTGTTCGATCGAGGGTCACAGACGCAGTAAGATAATTGTCTTGTCGATCGGTATTTTACAACGAGCTTGCCGTCTACGTCACATCTGTCAGCAAACGATTTGTGAATATTTGATGCCATGTGTAGCCACAGATCTCAAAATATAAATTTATATTAAAAATATTTGACAGATCGAGTTAAATGAACCAATACAATAACTCAGTACCCTCAAAATTGGAATCAAACAGATTGTCATCTTCAAATACCAATACCTCGAATGTCGATCTAGATGAGATCGCCGCCAAAATACATAGCATTGCCGATCGCGACCGCACAGATCCGATCGCCCTGCTGCAATTGTTGCGTACTTTAGAACATCTTCACCACGAAATTCAACAAGGCTATTTTCAATCGGCTCTCCCCAATAATCGCCAGGCTCTATACGCCCTGTTGCGAGATATCGAGGAAAATGGTGGCTGGCCCTATATTCAACGGTGGAAACTCCAGGAACTATTTGCTAACCTAGCAGAAACAGAACCAGAAATATAGATATTATAATTTTCTCAAAAGCAATATGTTTGCCGATTGGAGATGTATGAAGATGTCACATTAGGCTATTCGGCTGGACTCGATCTCAGAAAGACCAATGGATTTGCTGAAACTGCTAAGATCTCAATTGTAAATATTCTATCTTAAAGATTCTAACGTCTAGATGCTGTCTTTAAAACAGCACTCAAGCGAACGATCTCCAAAAGTGGTAGGAGCTAGACACTCCATGCACTGGGCGGCTGTGGCTAGGGGCGGCGTTCCCGTCGCCCCTAGCAAATGTCAACGGCTTTAAGTAGAAGTGCTATTGCGCTGTAGATCGAGATGACCATAAAGTATGAAAATATGCCTGATAATCTAAATAACCAACCGGACATTCCCATAGATTCTCAGCCTGACTTCCAGCAACATCCTCAAGATGCGAGTGGGTATTACAATCGCGGTCGCGCTCGCGATCTGGGGGGAGATCGGGAAGGTGCTTTAGCTGACTACAATTGCACAATTCAACTAGATCCCAACCATGCCAAAGCATATGTCAATCGAGGGTTACTGCTCGACAAGATCGGCAATCAGCAGGGGGCATTATCCGACTACGATCGATCGATCGAACTCGACAATCGTAGTGCGACTAGCTACTACAATCGCGCGAATGTTCGCTATCGATTAGAAGATCTTCATGGGGCACTAGCCGACTACGATCGATCGATTCAACTAGATCCGAACCGTGCAAAAGCCTATTATAACCGTGGCACGATCTGTGCTTATCTGGGCAATCGAGAAGGCGCACGCCAAGATCTCCAAGCCGCCGCCGAGCTATTTCGGCAACAAGATCGAGAATGGGATTATCAACGTACTCTCGAAAAAGTCCAGGAGGTTTAAATTAATTGATAATTGATAATTGATAATTGATAATTGGGTTTTTAAGATGGGGATTTACACCCCGAAGCCATAGCTTCTGCTCTTTGTAGAGCGATTGTGCCATCATGCCCTTTTAGTCCAGTGCTTCGATTTCGACGCTATCGACACTAACCCAGGCAATTTGTGAAATGCCCCGCTCGATCGCGATTTGGCGAACGTTGGCGGCGGTTTCGTCATTGAGATACATTTCGACTCGGATCGACTCAGGGTTCGATCTCAACTTGTTGCCATAGATCAGAGCGGCTGCGGCGGCGGCGGGTGTCGTCGGCACTACCAACCAGTCTGGTTTGGCAGTGTAACGAGGCATGGAGGGGCTTGTTTGGAGAGCTTGCTGCAAATCTTCAATATTTAAGGCAAAGCCGATGCCTGGGAAGTTGTGACCTTGTGGGTGATACAGAGCCAGTAACCGATCGTAACGACCACCTTTGCCCAGAATATAGGCGCGGTCTTCAGTAATACTTACAGCTTCAAATACAATCCCCGTGTAGTAATCAAAGGTTTGGATCAAGCTTAAATCGAGGATAAGTGGGAGTGGGGTTTGGCTGGTAGAGGTCAATAATTCAACCAAGGTTTGGAGATGGGTAATGGTTGCTTGATGCTCTGAATCTAGTTCGAGTTGAGCTAGACGCGCCAATACTACAGCCGGATCGCCGCGCAAATCTATGAGTGAGAGCGCAAGCTGTTGCTGGTGAGGTGTCAGGGGTAATTGCTCTAAGGTGACACGATCGAGATGCGCCAAGCACCACCGAATTTGAGTCCGAAATTCGATCGGGAATTGAGCTAGTAAAGCACGGCTCAAACCTGCTTCTCCCAAAATTATTTGCCAATTGGGGACAGCTAGAGAGTTGAGAGTGTCCATCATCAGGAGAATTGCTTCGACATCTGCGAGGACTCCGCCAACGCCTAATAGTTCGATCCCCGCTTGATAAAATTCCTGTTGTCGGCCGTGATGTTCGAGATCGGCACGCCGGAATACATTGGCATTGTAGTACAATCTTTGGGGATACAGATCGCCCATTCTGGCGACAGCAGCACGAGCGATCGAAGCGGTCAATTCAGGGCGTAAACCGAGTGTACCACCTGCGGCGGCGGGGATCTGAATTACTGTCTCTCGATCGACCGCCCCACCTGCAATCAGTGTTTCTAGGCGTTCTAAAGTGGAGGTAATAATCCGGTGATAGCCCCAACGATGAAATACGTCCTGAATTCCTCTTTCTATCCACCGCTTCTGAGCCACATCTAACGGCAATAGATCTCTTGCGCCTGGAGCATAAAAGTTCGTTGGCGCAGCCTCCGATCTGGAAAATCGCGGCTGAGAGTTATCGCTGTGGTTGGGGGAGACGGTGGGGTGTCGATCGGTCATTTGGTTACAATTGGCAACAGGAGACTGCCAATTTTGGTAAATAGTAAGTAGTGATTAACAGCATACCAAATCCCGATCGCTAACCTGACTTTTTGCCAAATATGCCGCCAAATATGCCTTGATTGGGTTTTTTGGCGGTGACTTTACCCTTAGATCCATCCCGCTGCTGGTTAGATACCCGCTCGAATTCTTGTTTGGCTTGATTTGCCTGAGGATCTCTAGGTGCAAGTTGAATGGCTCTGTTAATGGAAAGTTTTGCCATTGTCATTTGTTGCTGATTTAGATACACCAATCCAAATAAAGTATGAGCGCGAACATTATTTGGCTCGACACTGAGCACCTCTCGCAGCTCTGGTACCGCTTTTACCCAATTCTTATTATTTACATAGTCTTCTGCTCGTCGGAGCGCACCTTCAATTGGTGATGCCTTAGCTTCGATCGATGTAGTTTCCTTGATGGGACTACTAGAAATCCGGCTATTGGTAGCTGTTGGTGGTGTAGATCTCACCGACTGTAACTGTTTGCGTAATAGGTACACCAGATTTAGTTCGCTAATTTGATTGATAATCTGTTCGCTGCGATCCAACTCTACATACAGTTGGGTGACGATCTGTGTTAATAGGCGATCGTAAACTAGCTCAAAGTCATTACCACTCTGGTAGAGTTGTTGGCACAGAGGATCGACGATCTGAAGATAACTACTTTCTTCGATCGATCTTTTGCTCAACAGTTCTAGCATAATCATCTGTTCTCGCAGCTCAGACGGTCGAGACAGCTTACCATAAGCGTGAGTCACCAGCCGCGAAAATAGTTGCACTCCCAACTGTCGATCCGCATCCGTTTTCCATTGAGCAGTATCAGGATGCAATAATCTAGCCACGACTTGGTAGCGTTCTCTAATGTTGATGCCTTCAGCATTTATACTCACACCTAAAATAGCGTGTCGATCGGTGAAGTCAAACTGAAACAATCCTCGATCTAGTTGAATCATATACTTTAGTGCGTAGCAACGCCGAGTCATAGGGTTCGAGCATCCCCACATCAATAGCCAGATCCGACACGTTCGACCGCTTAAAGACGATCCTCGATCCTCGAATCCTCTACTACTTCAGAAGTCGTTGGCGATCCACAGACTCTAAGGGGGTACATCATTTATATATTGCCCATTTCCGAAAAAATATTTACGTTTGTACCAAATTTACCCTCTTCCCAGTAAGAAATTAAATCGTTGATGCTCACGCACGATCGCTGTTATTTATCGCCCATCTTAATTTAGCCGATCGAGCGCGGGGATTTGTTGCCAATTCTGCATCGCTGGCAATAATCGGCTTTTTGGTTAATACTTTTAAGTTCTCATTTTCACGCAGGGTATGTTTGACGATCCGATCTTCGAGACTGTGAAAACTAATCAGTCCAATTTTACCTTCAGGCTTGAGCCATGTCGGTGCAATTGCGAGAAACTTTTCGAGCGAACTTAGTTCCTGATTTACCACGATTCTCAGAGCTTGAAATGTGCGTGTAGCCGGATGAATCCGTCCATAGCGATAGGATTTTGGCACAGCACCGCCGATCGTATATGCTAGCTGGGTAGTCGTCGTAAATGGTCGTCCCGCCACAATATCACGGGCAATTTGCCGAGATAGTCGTTCTTCCCCATAAGTAAAAATAATTCGGGCTAGCTCGACTTCAGAGGTATGGTTGACTAAATCGGCTGCTGTCGTACCTTGAGAGCGATCCATCCGCATATCCAGCGGTGCTTCATTCCGAAAACTAAATCCGCGTTCTGCAAGATCTAATTGCACCGAACTAACGCCTAAATCGGCAATAATTCCGTCAAATTTCTGCTCCAACGGTTGATAGTCAGCATAGTTACCATGCCAAAACTGGACGCCTTCATATGGTGAAAGTCTGGCTTTTGCAGCATCCAAAGCTTGCAAATCTCGATCGAGTGCTACGAGCCTCACATCAGGTGCAGCTTTTAAAATTAGTTCGCTATGTCCACCACCACCGACTGTCGCATCCAAATACCAACCCCTAGCAACTACCCCCAAACCAGCGACTGTTTCCTGGCTCAGAACTGGAATATGTGAAAAATTGGCATCCATCTTTTAGGGGGTAGGGGTAGGGAGGCTTTAGGCTTTAGGGGGTAGGAAATCGTTATTTAACGAAGAACATGGATTTTAACCCAATTATCAGTTATCAATTAATTTAACTATTCACTTCTACAATCGTGCAAAAAGAGGTCAGACAGTTGATGCCTAACCTCTTTTTATTGAATGTTGTCTAAGTAGCCCTAAGGGAAATCGAATCCCTGTCGCCTCCGTGAAAGGGAGGTGTCCTAGGCCTCTAGACGATAGGGCCTTGCCTCAGACATCTATCAATATACGAGATATTTAAATCGCTGTCAATACCTAGCGGAGATTTTTTTCTAGGCGAATATTTAGACGAACCACTTACTTCTGTGGTAGATCGATCTATGATGGGGATTCAAGCCCGATTCTCGTTCTCGAAGAGGCATTGCCAACGCTTACTATGACTACCACCCCTCTACGCACTCCTACCGTTGTGACGACGTTACCCTTCATTCGCAGCGAACTGACGAGTTTACAAGCATATACGACCCATCCTGGCGGCACAGAGGGGCAGTCTGTGGCGATCGATCTCGATGCGGCACTAATTTGCGATCGACTAGATACTAATGAGAATCCCTACGATCTGCCTGTGGAACTGAAGCAAAAATTGGCGCAGACATGGATAGAATCGATCGAGAGCAATCGTTATCCCGATGGGGGACACAATCGCCTCAAAGCCGCGATCGCTGGTTATGTGATGGAATCAGACCCCAGCCATCCCCACATCCTGCCCAGCCAGATTAGCGTCGGTAACGGTTCGGATGAGTTATTGCGATCGATCCTGATCGCGACTTGTGTGGGAGGTAGTGGCAGTATTTTAGTGGCTGGGCCAACTTTTAGCATGTATGGCATTTTGGCGCAGACGCTGGGGATACCTGTGGTAAGTATCGATCGTACTGCCAATTTTGAAGTCGATCTAGCTGCGGCACAGGAGGCGATTAGCCATCCTTCAGCTACGCCGATTAGAGTAGTGTTTATGGTACATCCCAATTCACCGACGGGAAACGCGCTCACAGCAGCAGAAATAGACTGGATGGGTCGTTTACCTTCAGATATTTTGGTGGTAGTAGATGAGGCTTATTTTGAGTTTAGCCAGCACACTCTAGTGACAGAATTAGCCGCACATCCAAACTGGATCGTCTTGCGGACATTCTCAAAAGCTTTCCGGTTGGCGGCACATCGGGTGGGTTATGCTGTCGGACATCCTCAACTAATTGCGACTCTAGAGCAGGTAAGATTACCTTACAATCTGCCCAGTATTTCTCTCGCCGCAGCGGAATTAGGATTACAACACCGCCAGTCATTATTGGCAGTGATTCCAGAACTACTCGAAGAACGCGATCGAATATTTGTAGCACTAACCAAAATTGATACACTTAGAGTATGGCGCAGTGATGCTAACTTTCTCTATGTACGACTACTAGAGGCGGCGAATCCAGAGTTAGCGATGGCTGAACTAATCGCCCAGTTAAAAATTCAGGGAACATCGATTCGCCATACTGGTGGCGGATTGCGGATTTCGATCGGTACTCCTGCTGAAAACGATCGGACTATTTCTAGAATCAGTCAGTTATTAAGTAACATCAGTTCGCGAGGAAGAGCCTAGAGACTGAAGTCTCTGCTCATAATACAAAGTCCGCCTTCTCTTCGAGACGCTACGCGAACGCGGACTGACATATTTGATTTGTAAGAAGATCGTAGGGTGTGTTATCCCGTAGGGTAACGCACCTAAGAGAATAACTGTTTAAACAGATCTATCATTAACAGCAGGATGCAAGATCGCCGCCAGTAATCCTGGGTAAAGTCGATCGAGATCTTCAATCCGCAGATTATTAATATGCTGGGTGCCTTCTTTTCGCGTAAAAACTAAGCCCGACTCTCGCAAAATTTTGAAATGATGGGACATGGTAGATTTAGCGACTTCACAGTCCAAATCCGAACAAGTTAGTTCCTTGGCTTGAGCTAGTCGCTGGACGATTTGGAGTCTGACGGGATCTCCCAGTGCGTAGAGTACTCCGACTAGAGAAATATCTTCGCACTGGGGATGATAAAACGGACGCATAAGACAGTTAGTTACAGAGATTGACGCTGTTGCCATAAGTTCCGATCGTCAGCACTAAAACCGACAACCATTTTTACAGCCATTACTTGCATTGTGCCACGCGGATTGGTATAGTTTAGTTATTCGAGATTATCGAACTATCGAACTATAAGTAGGAACAACTAGTGAGTAATTCATTAAAGCTACTCGAACCCATCCAACTCGGACAATACGCGCTCAAAAATCGACTCGTCATGGCTCCCCTCACCCGCAACCGTGCCACAGAGGGCAATATCCCCCAATCAATGAATGTTGAATATTATCGCCAGCGCGCTACAGCCGGACTAATCATCAGCGAAGCTACCCAAATTTCCCCTCAGGGACAAGGTTATCCATTTACGCCAGGAATTCATTCAGCCGCGCAGGTTGCTGCCTGGCAACTAGTAACTAAAGCAGTCCACGAACAAGGCGGACGAATCTTTCTCCAATTGTGGCATGTCGGGCGCGTTTCACATCCCTGTTTTCAGCCTAATGGTGGCTTACCTGTGGCTCCGAGCGCAATCGCACCAGAAGGTGAAGCTTCAACTTTTACTGGTTCTCAGCCCTACGTTGTCCCCCGTGCCCTAGAGACAGCCGAAATACCAGGAATTATCGCAGATTATCATCGAGCAGCAGAGAACGCCCTAGCAGCCGGATTTGATGGCGTAGAGGTGCATGGTGCTAATGGGTATTTGCTCGACCAGTTTTTACATGACGGTGCCAATCATCGCACGGATGAATATGGCGGATCGATCGCCAATCGGACTCGATTATTATTAGAAGTAATTAATACTGTAGTTGATGTCTGGGGTAGCGATCGCGTGGGCGTACGCCTGTCCCCAAGCGGATCGTTTGGCACGATGTCAGACAGCGATCCGATGGCTTTATTTAGTGATGTAGTCCAGCAGATCGATCGCTTAAACCTAGCCTATCTCCACATTGTCGAACCACGCGCCGCTGGCAACGAGACGGCAGTAAATCCAGATATGACGATGAGTACCCACTATTTCCGTACCATTTACTCAGGGACGATAATTAGTGCTGGCGGACACGATCTCACCACAGGCGAACAGACGCTGGTAGATGGCGATGCCGATTTGGTAGCTTATGGCAGGTTGTATATTTCCAATCCTGACTTACCACAGCGGTTTGCCGCCGGATCACAACTGACTCCCTACGATCGATCGACCTTTTATGGTGGTGGCGAACCAGGATATACCGATTATCCAGTGCTAACAACAGTAGCTTAAATCG
The DNA here is from genome assembly GCF_041737865.1 of Chamaesiphon sp. Lineage (NCBI taxonomy): Bacteria > Bacillati > Cyanobacteriota > Cyanophyceae > Gomontiellales > Chamaesiphonaceae > Chamaesiphon > Chamaesiphon sp. The sequence goes on along the minus strand of NZ_JBGSQZ010000309.1, from coordinate 58,514 downwards.
ATCGGAATTCACCTTACCCAAACTCCAGAATTTTCGCCTATTTTACTAAATTAGATTCTTATGACTAAGATTGCGATCGTCTACTTTTCTGGAACCGGACATACTCACCTGATGGCTGAAGCCATCGCCGTAGGTGCCCACCAAGTTGCAGATACTAGTGCTGAATTAATCCCCATCCTGGGCGAACAGATCGTCAACGGACGCTGGAAAGATGATGAAATCTTTGCCAAACTTCAAGCTGCTGACGCGATCGTATTTGGTTCGCCGACATATATGGGCGGTGTCGCCGCTCAGTTCAAAGCATTTGTCGATGCTGCTAGTAGCATCTGGTTTGCTCAAGGCTGGAAAGACAAAATTGCGGGCGGATTTACTCACTCTAGTTCGCTCAGTGGTGACAAACAGGGAACGTTGTTATATTTGAGTATCAATGCCGCTCAACATAGCATGATTTGGGTGGGTGCGGGTCAAATGCCCGGACAAGATGGGATGAATCGCCTCGGCTCATTTATGGGTGTAATGGGACAAAGCGATATGGACATGAGCGGGTCACCAGCGACGATCGATCCAGCCGATAGATCGACATCACAGAGCTATGGACATCGCATTGCGACAGCCATCCAGCGGTGGCACAAATAATCGAATACTCTATCCCAGTGTCGAATTAGACATCTGGGATAGGGGGTGGATGGTGGATGGTGGATGCTAAATCAAACCCAACTCGCGTTTGAGGAGATTGATGGACTTCAAGCCGATGTAGCTCTCACTCTCAACGACTTGAGGAATCCGCATCAAATCATCGCCTGCTGCTTCGATCGCTTGATGCACGATATTTAGACTGGCTTTATCGCTGATAATCGTATGTGCGCGGCGGATTGTGGCATTGAGTTTATAGTTATCATTGGTTTGGCAAGCCATCACCAATAAATCGTCGCCGCGCATACTATTTACCATCATTTCAGCGACAGCGAGAATGCCCCCGCTGAGACTAACAATCCCCACATAACTATTTTTGGGTAGAGTCTTGACTAGGGCTAGCTCTTTTTCATAGTCTTGGAGATCGACCGGAATAACGCGGATCGATCGATGTGGCACTAATTCACTAGTTGCTAATTTTGACTCCACACTGCCGATATGATAGCGACTGGTAACGACAGTCGCGCCACGGGATTCAACTAGGTGTGCTTCCAATTTGTCCAATGTGACAAGCTGAACGGGAATTCCGAGCGATTGTTGTAGCTCCTGAAGCATTAATTCTCCTGCACCCGTATCGTTTCTAGGGACAGTGACAAGTACTCTAGCACTACACCGCCATCGCCAATCGATCTCTGTCAAAAATAATTCCCTAGCTTGATTGAGCGAAAAACCTTGTGCTAGCAGGGTATTGAGACTTTGAGAAACTAAATCGAGTGAGGACAGACTCAGATCCATATGAGCATTAGCGATCGGATGATTGCTTTCATGTCCCAATGACTTGACATATATCCCCGAACCAGGGACAGATTCCACTAATCCGGTATTTTCTAGCTGATTGTAGACTTTACCGACTGTATTCCGGTGCAAGCCTGTTTGCATGGCTAGTTGACGAGTACTCGGCAATCGATGCCCAGGTGAAAATTGCCGACTTGCGATCGCAAACAACATCTGATCGTAAAGTTGCTTGGAGACGGGGATTTCGCTTTCAGTTTGAATGTGAAATTGCATGGGTAGATTGGTAGACAGTTGAGGTGTTGACAGTCTACAAAAGCATCTGTCAGAAATAGCTCATAATTTTGACTTACATTCTCAGAGTACCCTCACGTTGTCTGGATGTGAGGATCGAGCGAATTTTAGCCACGAAATCACCAGCTCATTCTCAATCAACTTCACGTCCTCTGCTACCAATTCCGCTATTTCCCGTCTGATGTCCAGAGGGTGGAGCGAATCGCTGTCAACTGTTTAACTTCTTTGTCGGCGGACTTCAAACAAGATCAAGGCAGCAGCCGTCGCGACGTTTAGTGATTCTACTGCTGGTGCCATGGGAATTTTGACCTGAAGATCGGCTAATGCTGCCAGATCTTGGCTCAAGCCCGCACCTTCATTACCAAGTAAAATCAGCGTCGGCGATCGCAAATCGGCATCCCAGTAGCTAGTTTTAGTCTGCGAAGTAGTAGAAACTACCTGTACTCCTTGCTGCTGATAACTGGCAATTAATTCGGCGAGATTGTCACTGACGCCCATTGGTAGCCGGAACCATTGCCCCGCCGAGGCGCGGAGTACTTTGGGATTGTCCAAATCGACGCTATCCCTACTCACCCACAACCCATCGACACCCGCCGCCGCCGCCGCTCGAATCATCGTCCCTAAATTACCAGGATCTTGGATTGTGGAAAGCACAACAGTTAAACTAGCGGGAATCGGCGGCTTTTTTAGAGCCATGCGCGGTGCCCTGGCGACGATCCCATCTGGATTTACGGTAGTCGCGATCGATCTGATGACTTCATCGCTGACTAATTCTAGCCGATCGCATTTTTCCTCTAAACTCGACCACAGTTCGGGATGATTTGCTTGCCAGATCTCGGTACAGCAGACAGTCAGCAATGGATAATTGACAGCGCAAGCTTCCTGAATTAGATGTGTTCCTTCTAGCAAAAATAACTGCGTTTCTTTCCGCTCTTTGGCATTCTGGAGCTTTTTGATTTGCTTGATGAGTGGATTCTGAGTACTAGTTAACATAGTCAAAACGAGCGAGACAGCATAAATTCGGCAACCAATGACAATCGAGTGTCACTGTTTACCGAAATTAACTTTAAATATATGCGCGACCCGAGACTCGAACTCGGAAGTCCTTGCGAACACTAGAACCTGAATCTAGCGCGTCTACCAATTCCGCCAGTCACGCAAAGTTATGGTTTTTCAACCAGCTACTTATTATCAAAGATCTGCTGGCTATTTGTCAAGCGATCGACACCGATCCGATCGATCGGATCGGTGAGCTAGCGATTTAGATCGCTAGCCACAAGTAAGGGATATGTTCACGCCGATTCAATTCCAGGGGCCTAATAAACAGGTTTTTTCGGTAATAAATCTGAAATTTTACTGTTTATCCTTGCTTTTCCACCAAATACCGTCCCAGTTTTGCCTTTATTAAAGTTAATATAATTAATATCTCTGACTGCACTTGGCAACTGAACATAGCCAACAGAATCGGCAATTTTAGCGACTTTGTTAATATATAGTAATACGAACTTACTTAGCAGTTTTCTATTCGTACTAGAACGCAAATTAACATAAATAAATAAAGGTCGAGAAAGTGGCTGATATTGATTTTTTTCGACAGTCTCGGTCGATGGCAATATTGCACCTTTACCATTATCAACTGCTAATAGTTTTAATTTACTTTCATTTTCTTGGTAATAAGCATAACCAAAGTAACCTAAAGCATTGGGATCTTTACTAATTCCATTTGCCAAAACTTCATCATCTTCACTAGGCGTGTAATCCTTGCGAGTGAGTTTGGCTTTCCCGACTATTGCTTCATTAAAATAGTCAAAAGTACCAGACTTATCACCCGCCCCAAATAGCTTTAATGGTCGATCGGGCCAAGTCGAGCGGACTTGATTCCACCGGAGGATTTTGCCTTGGGCAGCAGGTTCCCACATCTTTTTCAATTCGGCTACGGTGATATCTTTTGCCCAATCATTTTGAGGATTGATAGCGATCGTCAGTGCATCGAAGGCGATCGGAAATTCCATGTATCTCACCCCATTTTTCTTGCAGGTTTCCATCTCTGCTTGCAAAATTGGTCGCGAGGCATTACTGATATCAGTTTTGCCAGCGCAGAATTTTTCAAACCCACCTGTCGTACCAGAAATTTTTACTTCAACCTGCCCTTTATTTGCTGGATCTGCTTGAAACTCTTTGGCGATCGCGTTGGTAATTGGGTACACGGTACTCGAACCATCAATCTTGATAGTTGGGGTTGTCGCCTGTGCCAATAGTTGGGTTTGGTTAGATGTATTGGCTGTGGCAGTAGAACCGATCTCGATCGCGAAGATTCCCAAGGCTAAAGCTAAATTTTTAACTATAGTATTCATCGATTTCATCTCCATTTAAGACTTATATTTATGTCACTTGAAAAATCTCGATCTCTGAGTTTGCGACTAAAGTCGCGGCTAATGATGCAAAGTCCGTCTGCGCGGACTAGTTTATTGAGTCCGCGCAGGCGGACTTTGTATCCCACATTCCGCACTTCAACTTTTACGACACATACTAGTCACGAAGACTCGACAGTTTGACGATGCTACCGATCATAACTCACTGATTGCCGTGACGCAAATTTAGGCTTTTTTGATGCTACTTTTCCGAAGTGCGGAATGTGGGTTGTATCACGAGGAGTGGTTTCAACCACTTTGAGTACAGCGGTGCTGACTCGAAATTAATCGCCGTCGCCAGCTTTCCAAGCGATCGCTTGACTCGGCTGTGGATCGGGTAGCTTCAGCGTCACCACTGCTGCTGCTAGCACAAAGAATGCTGATGTCCACAGACAACCCACCAGCCCGTAAAACTGATAAACCAACCCCGATAACACCGTTCCTACCAGCCGTCCGCCAGAATTTGCCATGTAATAAAACCCGACATTCAACGCCACCTTATCGTCGTCGGTAAATGCCAAGACGAGGTAAGAATGCACCGCTGAATTGAAGGCAAATACCACGCCGAAGATACAGAGTCCGCCGACGATCGCAATATTTGGCGGGACATTTAGTTGAAGTGCGAGTGCGATCGCTGCTGGTACTCCAACTAGCGTAAATGTCCAGAATTGGATCGTCTTCGCTCCAGGCGGCTGTCCCGAACCAAAACGTTTGAGTAAGGCTGGTGCCGAAAATTGAATGAAGCCATAACCAATCACCCAACACGCCAAGAAGCCCCCCACCTGCGCGAAAGACCAGCCTAACTGTCCCCGCAAGAATACTGGCAACCCCACCACAAACCAGACATCTCTGGCACCAAACAGAAAAAACCTGGCAGCCGAGAGAATATTGATTTCGCGGCTCTTAGAAAAAAGTTGGCTAAATTTGACCTTTTTCTTAATTTTGCCCATCCCTTTGGGCAGCAACAACCCAGAGAACATAATTACAGCTAGTCCCCCTGCCATGATCCACAGGGAATAAATAAACCCAACTGAAGTCAGTAGGGCACCACCCAAAAAGAAACCAGCTCCTTTGAGAGCATTCTTAGAACCAGTTAGCACCGCCACCCATTTAAATAGCGATGACTGGGCATTTTGCGGCACTACCAGCCGAATCGCACTCTTGGAACTCATTTTGGTGAGATCTTTAGCAATTCCTGAAAATGCCTGGGCAACCATCACATACGGGACGGCAATCCAGATCGACCAACTTGGATTGAGGAATGACAAGATGACCAAAGAAATCACCTGTAGTCCAATTCCCGTGTACAGTGTTACCTTCAGTCCAAACTGGGAGCCAATCCAACCGCCGAAAAAGTTGGTAATTACACCGAATACTTCGTAAAACAGGAAGAGAGATGCGATTTGGATGGGGGTATAGCCAATATTGTAAAAGTAGAGCAGCACCAGCATTCGCAGGGCACCATCGGTGATGGTGAAGCCCCAGTAGGCTAGTGTCACTAGCACATAGTGCTTGAAATTGGTACTAGAAGCTGTTGTAGAATCCATGCGCTAATAGGGGTAGTAGGTACATGCAGGTTATTTGAGTTGCTGCGAAGATTTTTCCCCCCAACCCCCCGAAAACGTCGCTTCGGGAGAAATAACCAGTTGACAGTGTTAGCGGCGTTTTTATGTCTAGGGTTCCCCCCGCATAAAACGCCGCCGAATAAAAAAACGACAAGACAGCGCAACCTTGCAGGGGGGGCTTTATCTTGCTCCCTCCCTTTTATAAGGGGAGGGCTGGGGTGGGGTAAAGATCCATGCTTTAATTTAAAAAATTAAGATGAGAATTAATTCCTAGCTCATGCTCAGAGCTACCTTACGGGCGAGTTCGACCATTCGGTTGGCATAGCCCCATTCGTTGTCATACCAAACCAGAATTTTTACTTGGGTTTCATTTACCACCATTGTCGAGAGTGCATCAACGATCCCAGAGCGAGGATCGTCTTTATAATCGATCGAGACTAATGGACGTTCTTCATAGCCCAAAATACCTTTGAGCGGTGACTGCTCGGAGGCGGTTTTGAACAGGCTATTCACTTCTTCAACTGTGGTCGATCGCATTACTTCAAATACACAATCGGTCAGCGAAGCATTCAGTAAGGGCACGCGCACGGCTAACCCATTGAGTTTGCCATTGAGTTCGGGATAAATTAAGCCGATCGCGGTTGCCGATCCGGTTGAGGTCGGAATCAAGGATAAACTAGTAGCTCTAGCCCGCCGCAAATCTTTGTGTGGTGCATCGACGATCGTTTGCGTATTGGTATTGTCATGGATGGTGGTAATCATGCCATGCTTGATTCCCAAACCCTCATTAATTACCTTCACTACCGGAGCTAGACAGTTAGTAGTACAAGAGGCGGCGGTGAGGAGATGATGTTTATCCGGTTCATACAGCCCATCGTTCACCCCCATCACGATATTTAGAGCTTCTTTTTTCACTGGAGCCGCCACAATTACCTTACGGACACCGCCTTTAAAATAAGGATCGAGGGTTTCAGGTGTTCTAAATTTACCAGAACATTCCAGCACCAAATCGACACCCAAATCCTGCCAAGGTACGTCTCCAGGTTGGGAATGTTCGCTAAAAGTCAAGGACTGACCATCGATCTCCATCTTCCCGTTTTCGACGGCTACATCTGGTGTCCACCGACCGTGGACGGAATCAAACTTGAGTAAGTGGGCGGCTGCTTCGACCCCACCTTTGATTTCATTGACATGTACGAATTCTAATTCCGACCAACCCCACGCAGCCCGCAAATCTAGCCGTCCAATTCGACCAAATCCATTAATCCCTACCCGAACTGTCATTTGTTTTCCTCTTGTTTTAAGCGATCGAATCTTTATATTTACAGAGATCTATATTGATGTTTATCTATATAAATAGAACAAAAAAAGCCACTGCTCCAAAATGCCAGCGTCACTGCTAGATTAAAGTGTGCGCCAATAGTCCGAGGCTATAGATTAATGCCGTGACTGCCGTACCAAAGACGAGACTAATACCCAGATGGATAACTGCACCATTGCTGATTCGATCGAGCGTCACCACTCCAGCCCCAGCAACGATCGGCACGAAGGTACCGATGAATGCCAATTCGCGGGAGTGGCGGATATTTATATCGATGTCGATCGATATAGATGAGCATTAATACTATACCAATCTACATCGATTTATGTCAATATAGAATTTATGACAATTTTACCACTCGCTACTTTTTGCTGTCCGCCTTTGCTAGCAGGCAATCTGACTGCCGCTGAAGCTAATGATATCGCGGTATTATTTCGAGTATTGGGCGAACCAGCGCGACTGATGTTATTGAGTGCAATTGCCGCGCAGCCGAGTCAAGAGGTTTGTGCTTGCGAATTGGTGGAGTCTTTGGGGTTATCTCAGCCAACGGTGAGTCACCATCTCAAGGTGATGTATCAGGCGGGTTTGTTGACCAAGGAGCGCAGAGGCAATTGGATCTATTATCAAATCGTCAGGGAACGGTTGGTATTTTTGCGAAAGGTACTCAATTAGTTAGGGATGATTTTGAATTAGTTGCGAGGATCGATCGAATGGTGATATACTGCGTAAGGCTTATTCGCGGTCTAACCGTAGAATTAGATATTTATAAGTATTTGAGGTTCAGTCGCGACAAAATTGCGTTAACCAAAACTTAATAGCCAGCCACAGACAGCAGGAGCGCGTAGCTTAATTCCCTGCCGAGGTTAACGCAAACAGAGACGATCGATTGTTACTAATATATAGTAGCTCACGCGACTGAATGACAACCTCGGCACCAAGTGTCGGGGTTAATTTTATGCCTGTTGTCGTCCCCATTCACACCCAAAACTCGATCGATCGAGAGGTAAGCATTATATGGGGAGAACCCTAGCAAACAAACAAGCGATCGTCGCCGATCTCAAGAAAGACTTGAGTGAAACCACCATGGTGGCGGTGATTAACTACCAAGGTTTAACCGTGGCAGAAATCACCGACTTACGCAGACGGATTCGTCCCAAAGGCGGACTCTGTACAGTTACCAAAAATACCCTGATGGGTAAAGCGATCGAAGGTAACGCTGACTGGCAAGCATTAGAACCTTTACTCAAGGGTTCTTCGGCTTTCTTGTTGCTCAAAGATGACATTGGTGGCTCGATCAAGGCTTACCATGAATTCCAAAAAGCCACCAAGAAAACCGAACTCCACGGTGGGGTAATGGAAGGAAAAGTCCTCACCGGAGCTGATGTCAAAGCGATCGGCGAGCTACCATCCAAAGAACAACTAATGGCGCAAATTGCTGGTGCCCTCAACTCCGTCACCGCGAAAATCGCGATCGGTGTTAAAGAAGTACCTGCTTCGATCGCTCGGAGTCTACAAGCTCACGTTGACAAAGGTTAGAGCACAAAGCTACCAACATTTGTCCCAATTTCCACCCATACATTTAGGAATTTCCACATGTCTGCTGCAACCGATACAATTTTAGAACAGTTAAAAACCCTCAGCTTGCTCGAAGCGGCTGAACTAGTCAAGCAAATCGAAGAAGCTTTTGGCGTCAGTGCGGCTGCACCTGTGGGCGTAGCTGCTGCTGCACCTGCGGCTGCTGCTGAAGCTGAAGCTGAACAAACCGAATTTAGCGTCGTGCTGGAAGGATTGTCTGATGACACCAAGAAAATTGCCGTCCTCAAAGTTGTTCGCGCGATCACTGGCTTGGGCTTGAAAGAAGCTAAAGACTTGGTTGAATCCACACCTAAAGATGTCCTCACTGGCGTACCCAAAGCAGCCGCTGAAGATGCTAAGAAGCAAATCGAGGAAGCTGGCGGTAAAGTCGTACTTAAATAAGTAGGCAGGTAAAACCCAAAGCTCGCTATGAAATTGGGTTTGACCGTTTGAGAGTCAAAATTCATGGTGGGGGTAATTCATAAATTGCCCCTACCATGAATTTTTTCTGTGGATATCTGACTGGCGATCGAGCACAATCTCAAATCTCGATCGATTAATCTGCTAAGATTTTAGGATATTATCCTGTAATAATTTGCAACTAAAGATAGTAGTCAAACTAAGTACACATCCAACTTAACTAAGAACCGCTATAACTTTCGGTTAACCTATGCACTCAGCGACGCGACTGGATGACCTCAAAATTTTAGAGTGTTTCCTCCAAAACTCTCTTCATGCTCACCTAGGGCGAATTGTCCCATTTCGGGTGCAGTGTCTGCACAAAGACGATACCCTCTGGGTACTCGCCCAACACCCCGCTGATGTAGTCATTGATATTCCCGATATCTTTAGAGTTTTGGAACGCGCTTTACAAGCAGAAGAGCCAAAGACCCCTTTGGCGGTAAAATTGTACTTGAGATCGGAGGGAAATCAACGTCCCTACAGTCAACAAAGCTTTACCGTGTACCCTCTCGTCAAAAAAACCGTACCAGGTGAAGCAGCCCCAGAAATGACTGGTAGCGGTGAAGACAGAATGGGATTAGAACGTGACACTCACTCTGAACGATTCGGTCAACGTCGCGATCTCGAACAGGGGAAACCGCTCCATATCTCAGATAATCACATGGATAACTCAGACTCGACCCCATCAACAGTTCCAGAAATAGTACCCAACAATTCACTGGCGATCGTCAATAGCACTTCCCAGCAAAATCGTCCCGAAGAACGGATCGTCAAACTTGATGCCGACGCCTTTGCTGCAAATATCGAGCATTCCTTTGGCAGTAGCAAAGAAGATAATTACCATTCGACTTATCCACCAGCTAAACCCCAGAGGAAGTTAATAGTGCCCATTCTCGGCGGTCTGGGGCTACTAGCGATCGGTTCGGGGGCAGGATATATGGGGACGCGTCCCTGTGTCTTTTCTGTCTGTACGCAGCTCAATAACGCCACACAGGTAATTCAGTCATCGATCGCCGCTTTCAAAAATCCAGACGTCACCGGACAAGAGATCCTAACCGCCCAAAAGCAACTCCATCGAAGTGTTGAAGATCTCGAATCTATTCCATTTTGGTCTGGTAGTTACGGTTCAGCTCAAAAGTCCCTTCAATCGACAGTACCCCTAGTTGCCGACTTAGACACCACAGTAGCGGCAATGAACACAGCATATCAAGCCGCAACTAACGTCAAAACCCCACCGATACCACTGCTCAAATGGCAACAGAGCAAACAGATGTGGACAGGATCGATCGCTAGTCTAGGCAAAGTCACCACCACCAGCCAACTCTATCCCCTCGCTCATCAAAAACTCACTGACTATCAAGCAAGAGTAGCAGATGCAGATCTACGCATTCAAGCTGAAACTACTGCCGATCAAAAACTGAAATCTGCGGTAGATGGTACCAAATCTGCGACCCAATCCCAAGCCGAAGCCATATCCCTAGCTCAATGGCGAGGAGTCAAAACTCAGTGGGACACTGTGAACGATCGGATTGCTAGTATTCCTGTGACTACAACTGCGTACGTTCAAGCCCAAGCATTGCTCAAATCCTATCAACCCCAAATTTCCACCGCCCAAGACAAAGTTATTGAAGAAGACAAAGCCACCCAAAACTATCAGAAGGCTGTCAAGTTTGCTCAGTCAGCTAAACTAGCTCAAAAAAATAATCAATTACCTCAAGCACTCTCGCAGTGGAATCAGTCCGTAGTAGCTATTCAAAGTATTCCCCAAACTACTGATGTTTATACTCAAGCAAAACCTTTAGTATCTGAGTACACTAAAAACTTTCAACAGGTAGAAAACAAACTCAGAACTACCCAAAAAATCGCTTTAGCAAATAAAGATCTGCAACGAACTTGTGCTGGCGATCCCCAGATTTGTACCTATACAGTAAATAATAAGACCATCGTAGTAAGGTTGATGTCGCTCTATGCTCAGACATTGAGAGAGACGGCGATGGCAGCATCTACTCAAGGCGATAGCAATGCTAAAGCTGGCATCCTCAACCATGTCAATACCCTCGGTAATGCGCTTCAAATTATTAGTCAGAATGCTAAACTACCCATAGAAGTCTATGGTGCAGACGGCAAGCAAATTCAAAACTATCGACCGTAGATGGAAAAGATGTTGCTACAGGTTTCAATTTAATTCCAGTTTTCGAGGTATTTTAGATACTTATATGATGTATTTTGTTGTTTAATGTATACAATAGAAAAGCGATATACGACGACTGCGATCGTCTTCGTCCTATACTTATGTAACCGATCGAAAGCGCAACTGAAGCCTTTGGTATCTAATAATTAAATAATATAGCAGTCGCCAGATCGCTTAGGACACTCTAGATTCAGTCCGCGTAGGCAGGCTTTTGCCGCTCGCGGCAACAACCGGACTTTGCTTCATGTGCGACGATTTGCGGCGCGCGCTCTGGAGGTTTCCTCCAGGTTTAGCGCGACAAGACACAATTGTTGTGTCCTAACAGCCTTGGCGATTACTATATATTAATGTTAGGGGTAATTATGATTGGTATTAATTCCTGATGTCTAACTAGCTATTTGAAGCGAGGCATCTAGCAAGCAACAGTAAAGAAAATTAAATTATAGAAATGGCTCGATCCAATATGAATCTGACGCGAGACTTATTAGAAAACAATAGATCGATGAATAACGGCCAAATATCACAACTAGATGAATCAATTATCGAGTTAAATCGCTCTACTAATAAATCGAGTCCAGCTCATCCCAAAATTTTATTTGAAGCTTACCCCCTGACGCTCAAAAATGGTACGGGTATCTATGTTTATGCTGTGAATCTACTCAAAGGCATTGACGCGATCCGCGATGATAGTGTTGGGTTACTATTGCTGTTAGATGAGTCACTCAATATCCCAATCCTTGGTTTGAGTAGTTCGCAAGAATTAAAAAATATTCAAAGCTACGCCAAGCTACTATCACAATTATTTCAAACACGCTATCCTCATATCAGCCGAAACAATCGATCGAATAGCTGGATCAATAAAGTTGTCAATATATTCAAGAAATCTGTAGATAGTAGCTTATTACCGCTATCTTTTTTTTTACAGCCCAGGGCTTTTTCTTTTCCGACAGTACTCAAATCTAGTCTGACCGAAATTTTAAATGATAGCTTTGTGAGCTATGATTTTCTCGCCCGCCATCAACCGTACTTAGTAAATATTTCCCGCAATTTTTTAATGCTGAGGAATATATTTAGGCTGATACCTAATCGTATTCATTCTCGTCAGCTAGCCAAAGATTATGACGTTTTTCATTGTACTCACCTCAGCCCTTTGACAGTAGTAAATTTACCTCAGGTGACTACAATTCATGATATCGTACCATTAATTCGACCAGAGTTGGTAAGCAGCCAATTAGTGTTGGTTTTTGCTGAGTTACTCAAAGCAAATCTGCGGAATTCCACCAAAATTATCGCCGTTTCGCAAGCTACCAAAGATGATTTAGTACACTATTGTCAAGTAGCAGTAGAGAAAATTACAGTAGTCTATGAAGCAGCGCGTGAAGAATTTCAACCAGTTAATATTGAGATAGCCAGACCGATTTTGAGTAAACTCGGTTTGAGTACCGCTCAAGCCAATATTCCCTACTTTATTTTTGTAGGCAATATCGAACCGAAAAAGAATGTCAAGCGGTTACTGCTGGCTTTTCGGCAATTTTCGATGCGCGATCGACGTGGCTGTAAGCTAGTAATGGTAGGTAGTGCAGCATGGGGATTTGATGATGTTAAAGAGCTGATGCAGGAAATGATCGCCGCCGAAATTTTAATTCACCCAGGTTATTTGCCAACCAATGAACTACCAGCATTATTCTCTCATGCCCAAGCACTAATGCTCCCCTCTTTAATTGAGGGATTTGGACTACCTGTACTAGAGGCAATGGCTTGCGGTTGTCCGGTAATTACTTCCGATATTCCCTGTATCCGAGAAATTGCTGGCGATGCAGCGATTAAAGTCGATCCTTTATCGATCGAAGAAATTTGCAAAGCGATTACTGTGATCGCTCATGATGAGTCTTTAAGAGCTAGTCTGAGCCAATTGGGGTTGGCTCAAAATAAATTATTTAGTTGGGATCGTTGTGCTCGCGAAACATTGGCAGTTTATCAAGAAACTATCGCTGAATTTGCTACTAGTAGGTAAAGTATTATCTGTATACTAATCAAGCGATCGGTATTTTTTAAGGACAAGGCGCAATAATTCTCGAAAGTGGCGGTACTGATAGTGTAATATTCCCATTCTCTGGTACCTCAAGTACTGGTTACTTGTACACTATTGACAATCGACATTTCGTCATTGGTGATACCGCTACCAATGGTTTTGCCGTCATCATTGATTGGCGAAATTCAGCGAATCGAATTGAAAAAATTGTTGACAGCACTGGTGTTTCTGTAACCTACGAGCAGGTTGTTAGTGACTATGCTTCCTCTCCATTTTATAAAGGAAACTTTGCACTACAGCAAACGAATCAAACTAATTATGCTTACCTCAGTCCTAGTACTGGGCTGACTTCCACTAAGTACTTAGACAGAATTAATTGCACACTCAATATTTTCAAATTCTTTATGAGAAAGGCATCTAGGCAAAATTCTGTGCAATTAATTATGTCAACCTACTTAACTTAAATAGTTTTATTAGTGACATCACCGCTTTAGCTATAGGTATACCTCTGAGCGCAGTACCTTTAACTGACTTCAAAAAAGATACTACTAAATACATGGGGTCAATTCGAGACTACGATGGCAATAATTTAGGTGGTATTAGCTCTTGGAAATTGCTCGGAGATGTCGATATTCAGGGGGATGGCGATCTCGAAAGTATTTTAGTTAATCCAGCGATCGGTCGGTTTGCTAGCGTTGGTACTGCCAATGGTAATGTCGATTTTAGTAGATATGGTTTGAATGGTGATACTCGTGTCGTCGGCATCTACAGCGGTTTGCAGGTTGGTGCGGGACAGCTATTCTTCAAAGCTTTTTTAGAGATTAGGTTCAATATTTAAAGTGTCCCCCAAATGCTTGCAAACCGCTGTATATCGATCCTACCCTCAAGAATAGTCCTCAAAATATTGGTGGCCCATTTGATAGCCAGAGACGCTTCCAAAATGATTTGAGGAATAATAATTTGCGAGTGCTAGCAGCGGGTGACTATAATAAGGATGGTTTCCAAGACCTGTACTTCAAGCTCGGTGATGGGAGTGCGGTACTACGCGCCTTGATGTTTAAGGATGGCAATATTCAGTATGCCAACTATCAAAGCAAAACTGACCTGGCTGCGTTTATGACAGCCAATAATGTTGATGCTTCGGTCTGGGGTGGCTGGATCTAGGCTAGTTGCTGACGTTACTGAAGTAATATAGTTAGAAGAAGGAGTAGGGTAATGTATGAATTACTCTGCTCCTTTAGTATTAAGATAAGTGTAAACCCGTTAGATGCCAATATTGTAATGGAAACTATTACAGACACGATCGAACTAAATTCCCCGCTGGCAAGACTATGCCAAAATAGAATTTCTGGAGAGGAGGTGGTTGGACTCTTACAGAAATACGGCATCATCTCACAATTACAGCGAGAACTAGTTGTTGATACTGCGATCGAATCGATCGAGCTTACCGCCGAAGAAATTTTTGGTGGTTACAAAGCTTTTTACCAACAGCATCAGATTAATTCAGATGAGGATCGAGCTAATTGGTTGGAATGCAATCATCTTACTTTACCTCAATTTGAACATTTTGTCGTTAGAACACTCAAGCTCGATCGATTCAAACGAGAAACATTTGCTAGTAAAGTTGACTCTTACTTCCTCCAACGTAAAAGTCAACTCGATCGAGCGAGTTATTACGTTTTGGGAGTCAAAAGCTTTCATCTTGCTCAAGAGCTATTTCTCCAAGTTCAAGATGGAGAAGTAGATTTTTTAGAATTAATCAAGCAATATTCTAAAGGGCAAGCAGATGAAACTAACGGATTGAAAGGCCCTCATGAATTGTCTGTTCCACATCCAATTTTAGCCGATCGGTTGCGATCGCTAAAACAGGGACAATTATCTCTCCCATTGCAAATCGCGAATTGGTTTATAATAGTAAGATTAGAAAAATATTTTCCAGCTCAATTGGATGAAAAGATGCGGATGAGGTCGATCGATGAGCTGTACGAATCATGGATTCAGACACGTTTGAATCAGTCGATTAAGGCTTTTGAAATTTAGCAAGAGGAGAATAATAGTTTCATTCAAGCGGTATTTTTACTATTTGCCACACTCTAAATTTTAGGATGTCGAATATAATTCAACTTAAATATAAAAAATAAATATGTTTCCAACTAGCGATCGAAACTGGTTAGAAGTTGCGGAGTTAATTCAAGCGCATCTTAAAGATAATGACAAAATAGTTGCGCCACATGAATTTAAATATTTGATTAACAATTGTTTCAATTGTTTGCTAATCGACCGGTCTACTAATTTTCAGTGGTTTGTGCTGCATAAGGGCTGGATAGACAAGATCGATAATATGCTGATCCAAAGAGTATTGACTGAGATGAATCCAGTTCACGGAAATTCAGTATTTATTACTTTTTCTAATCACCAAGATTTACCAGCGCTCGATCGCCAGAATATCCACTTAGCAGCTTTGCTATCACAACTAAATATTCAAAAGGTCACAAGTCAACAATCAGATCCTGTTGATGAATTGAAAGCTGTACTGACACAGCTAGAGGAGATCGGTCAATTACTAAAGACTGAGAAAGACATATTTTATGACATTCGAGCAATTGGGTACTTGAGTAGGAGCGTGGTTGAATCGTCATGTCGCAAGGCTTTTCAATCCTCTTATCTGGGAGATGATACACTTTTATGTCGGGTTTTAACCAAGTATTTCTGCTATGTTGATGCTACCGATATTAGCTTAACCCCCCACTTGTTGTTAAATGGCTATTGGGAAATATGGATCACACAGCTACTATCGCGCACGATCGAACCTGGCTGGAATTGTATTGACATCGGTGCAAATTGTGGATATTATACGCTACTGATGGCAGATCTCGTTGGAAGTTCTGGTCGGGTGCTTGCGGTAGAACCAAACCAAAAATTAGCAAGCCTAGTAGATCGATCTGTTCGGGTCAATGGGTTTAAGTCTTATGTTGAAGTCAGTGACAAAGCTGCATCCAATCATGTAGGTGACGCCATTCAACTTTGTGTGCCTAATGGACTTCTGGGCGACTCTACAATTCATTATCCAGACAAGTCAAACTTACAAAATACATCCTCTCAATATTTCTCAATCATCACCACGACAATTGATGAATTAGTTGATGATTGGAGTCATGTCAATTTTATTAAAATCGATGCTGAAGGTGCCGAATGGTTAATTTGGCAGGGTATGCAGGAAACTCTATCAAAAAATCTCAAGTTGACTATAATTCTAGAATTTGCTAATTACCGTCCGACTTACTACGATCCAAGAGAATTTCTGACGGAAATAGTCAAAGCTGGATTCTCACTCAACTATGTAGATGATGATTCAATGATTAAATCGATAACATTCGATGAATGTTTAGCAGATAAAGATGGATTTATAGATCTAGTGTTAATCCGCTGAGAATAGATTCTCTTCGGTCAATTCACTACACCATTTATCACATAATACTGGTTAAATATTTAAATAACTTCTATGTATATACCTAAATCAATCGAGCAAAAATCTAGATTATCTACGATCGAGCGTTATTGGGAATTAGTATCTGTTTTGGCTAGACGCGAACTTAAAGTTCGTTATCGTGGCTCCTTTTTAGGAATATATTGGTCGCTATTCAATCCATTAATGATGACTGGTTTATATGCGATCGTTTTTGGTGGTGGTTTCAAGAAGCAATACTATAATGATTCGCTCTGGGAATATGCGCTAGCTGCTTTCACTGGATTAACTGTTATCCAGTTTTATAATAGTTCGACATCACAAGCGCTAGCCAGTATCGTCAGTAACAATTCATTGTTAAACAAAGTCAAGTTGCCAGTCAGTATTTTTCCAGTTTCAGTCATTGTAGCAAATACATTTCAACTTTTGATTGGGATGCTACCACTGTTGATAACAGTAACCATATTTTTATCACCACATTCATCAACTCTTGTCAACGTTATTGCTATTCCAATCCCATTATTAGGATTGATATTAATATCTGCTGGAATTGGATTTTTAACTAGTGCTCTCTATGTGTTCTTTCGAGATTTACCTTTCTTGTATGAGCTAGTACAGTTTGTGATCTTGATGAGTAGTCCAACTTTTTACCCAGCGGAGTTCGTTCCTGCAAAAATTCGTCAATACTTGGATCTAAATCCATTGTATCCAGTAATTGAGAGCTTGAGGCAAGTTGTCTTGTCAGGTGATTTACCCGATCCAACTTTGATGTTTAGATCGTTATTGAGTGGGATAATTATTTTAGCAATTGGTTGGGTTTGTTTCAATTGGCTTCGCCCAAAATTCATGGATCTTTTGTAGACAGCTTTATTTGATTATTATCTTTACCTTTATCAATCTCCACACCACTCATTGTATTTAATTATATTTAGGCTAGATGGAAGTTATTAGTTTCGATCGCGTGTCGTTATGGCGGCGTACTCAGGAAGAGTTTTCTTATGATATCAAACAAACTATTTTCTCGATCGTTTCGGGCAAATATCGAGTACCTGCTAAAAAACTAGTAATTGATGATGTCAATCTGGTCGTTCATGCGGGAGAAAAGATTGGGATTATCGGCGGAAATGGAGCTGGTAAATCAACCTTACTCAAGTTAGTTTCTGGGATTCTCGAACCGACTCTTGGTAAAGTCAGAGTTAAAGGCAATATTGCGCCGCTGATCGAACTGGGAGCAGGATTTGATGGCAATATCTCCGTCCGCGATAACATTATTATGTACGGCGTTTTGATCGGATTTTCTCGTCGAGAAATGCAAGAGCGTACACCGATGATTTTAGATTTTGCTGAGTTAAATGATTATGAATTAGTACCAGTCAAAGGCTTATCTTCAGGGATGGTTGCGAGATTGGGTTTTGCGATCGCAACAGATGTCCAGCCAGATATTTTAATTCTAGATGAAGTTCTATCTGTCGGAGATCAGAACTTTAAAAATAAATGCCAGCACCGCATCGACAAGTTCCTTAATGGTGATACCACTGTCTTAGTTGTTTCCCACGATCTGGATTTTATTCGCACTTCTTGCGACAAAGCAATTTGGCTCGATCGCGGGCAGATAAAGTTTACTGGTAGTGGTACAGAAACAGTCGATCGCTATCTCAATACAGTTGCAGCCTAATTAGACATTAGCATTGGTTTAAAATAGATCTAGATCCGATCGATTTAATTACTAGCTCGGATGACTGGACTTTTGTATGGCTTCCGTTCTGGTTTCGGCTCAAAGACGATCGGACAAGACCAATCGACATCCCACCATTTACAGTGCTGGATGAGATCGTTAGGATCGGGAATCAAGCCGAGCAGATCTTCGCGAACTGTGTCTAGAAATGCACCAGTTCCTACATCCATAAAAACTGTATTTAATAGTTTAAAATGTTGCTTGATCTTAATTTTATCTCCGCTGGCAGTGTGATATACCCTACTTTCAAAAAATTTGTTTACTCTACCACCATCTCTAGACCATTTATTGGTACTGCCAGATTTCACCCACTGGACTGTACCATTGGCAAAATAAACTATCACTAATTTAGGATCTTCTACTTTTTTTTCGTTCATAATAATGTCAGGTAGTGAGAAATTTGATTCGATTGGAGCCGATTTGGTCTGAGTCACTCGTTGGCGTAGCCTGCCGGAGGCACAGCCTCCCTGAAAGAGAATCGCTGCTCAGAAATCTACAACACTATATTATATACTGTCGTCCCCAGTGCAAAAAGTTAATTCCGATCGCAACTAGCAATCTCGATCGCCTAATTATGAGAATTCAACCTAAATAATTGTAGTCTATGATACTTTGGTCAATCGCAATTGCTACTCTGATCGCCTCCCAGCACTGGATTTGCGATCGCAAAGTTCCCTATACTGGAATAGCTTTTGAGCAACTATTGTAACTGGTGATTTTGTGCTAGCAGCCCTCCTCTACGGTCGAGAAGATCTCCGCCTCGAAACTATCTCTGTCCCATCACCGAGCGCGGGTGAAGTTGTCATCGAGATCGCCGCCGCGACTACTTGCGGGACAGATCTCAAAGTCTGGCGGCGGGGTGGACACGCGAAAATGCTCAAGCCACCGACTAGATTTGGACATGAAGCGGCGGGCAAAATTGTCGCACTAGGCGAGGGTGTCACCGATTGGCAGATTGGCGATCGAGTCGTCGCCAATAATTCTGCACCCTGCATGAATTGCTTTTTTTGTCAACATCAAGAATATTCTCTCTGTCCCAATTTAACTTGGAATAACGGTACTTTCGCTCAGTATCTCAGCATCCCAGCACCGATCGTCAAGCACAATTTGCTACTGATTCCAGCCGATCTCGCCGCCGAGCTAGCTTCAATGACCGAACCGTTGGCTTGTGTTTTGCATGGGATCGCGCGGAGCAACTTTACCGCTGACTCTAGAGTAGTCGTCATTGGGGACGGTGCGATCGGGTTGATGTTTGTAGCCGTAATGGCGAGTCAATGTCAATCTGTGTGGTTATTTGGCGGTAACGATCGCCGTTTAGCGGTAGGCGAACAACTAGGAGCCGAGCGGACTTGGAATTACCATCAGTCAGATATCCCTAGCACTGTCAAGGATCTAACTCAGGGGTGGGGTGCAGATATCATTATCGAAGCGACAGGTGTACCGAGTGTCTGGGAAACTGCGATCGCCTGTGGTCGTCCAGGTGCGACAATTAATCTCTTCGGTGGTTGCCCCAAGGATACGACGATTAGTGTCAATACCGACAGGCTTCACTATAGCGAACTTACCCTCAAAGGTGTCTTCCATAATACGCCCCAGCACGTCCGAGCGGCTCTAGCATTGCTAGCAAGCAAGCAAATCCCCTTTGAATTATTAATTAGCGATCGTCGTCCCCTGACAGATTTAGCCCAGACTTTCGAGGATATGAAAAATCGCGAGGTGATCAAGGTGGCGATGATCCCAAATTAAGATTTGGCGATCGCTCGAACGATGAAGCCTCATAATCTCCACGATTACTGCTGTTAGATTAAATAGTTTGATTAATTTTTTGGGATGGATCGATCTCCTGAATTTTCCGTGCGCCACAAAATCATTATTGTAGATTAATTGATAAATATGGGAATAATAAGATCAGAAAATATGCCGTCTATCTATGTTCAAAAATATCGTGTTTACCAAACTAGAGATAGATAAATCGTTTACGAAATGTGGGCTTTGTCCAATCGCTCCCAGTAATCCCCCCCGTCGAAAATTTTCAACAATCTCAATCACCAAATATATTACAGCCGAGATTACGTCGATAGACCGTTCTTCTTCAAAGTCCACGGGATCTCATACAGAGATTCCGTATAAAAATGGGGAGCTTACTTGTGGAGGTGTTGTAAATGGCAATTAAGTTATTAGAAAAACCAAAACATCGATCGCCAGCAGCTCTCGACTTATCAAATCCGACCTTGCGGATTGTCTTGTTTATCAATTTTGTCAACGCCCTGAGCCTGATCGCACTGATTCTAAATATCTATAACTATGGTAAATATTTTGGCTTGAGTGACTTCCAAACCAGCTTTTTATTTGCGATCTATTCGCTCTCACAGTTTATCGCCGCACCAACGATCGGTAAATTATCCGATCGATTTGGTCGCAAACCATTATTAATAATCAGTTTGGCGGGTACAGTTGTCGCAAATTTAATTGTCGGCACTGCTAGCACCGCTCCAGTGTTATTTGGTGCTCGGTTCTTGGATGGGATTACTGGCGGAAATATCTCCGTGGCGCAAGCGATTATTACCGATATTAGCAAACCGGAAGAACGCGCCCGCGCCTTTGGTTTGTTTGGGGCATCGTTAGGGATGGGTTTTGTAGTAGGCCCGTTAATTAGCTACTTTACCACTCAGATATCTTTGGGCGCACCTTTTTTAGCTTCCTCGATCTTAGCTACGATCGCCCTCATCCTCACTATTTGGCTGTTACCAGAAACACTTAAAGAAGCTGCTCCTAAAACTGACAAGATTTTCGACTTAGGACTGAAAAGAATTATTTCTGGGTTCGCGATTCCTGGTGTCGGTGCATTGCTGATGGTGACTTTTTTGACTGGGACTACTTTTGGGATGTTCACTTTTGGCTTTCAGGCTTATTACCTCAAAGTCCTCGCCCAAGATCTGCCTTCTTTCGATTTGTTGTTTTTTAGCTTTGGGATCTTGGGGGCACTGATGCAAACTCTAGGTATTAAGTTTCTGACCAAAAGACTTAGTGCTACTCGAATTATGTTAATCGGGCTATTTTTCCGTAGTGCTTGCTTTGCACTGATGCCGATCGTTCCCAATGTTGTTTACTTTGTCGTGGTAAGTTTAATTTTCTCAGTTTTTAATTCGCTGATCCAGCCGATGATTAGTAATCTGATTTCGCTCAATACTCACCCATCAGAACAGGGGATGACTTCGGGTCTCAATGCTGCTTATTTAAGTATTTCTACGGGGATTGGGCCAGTCCTATCAGCACTTTTGGTCGATAAGACGACGATCGAAGCTGCTGAAAAAGTAGCGAAAGAAACTGGGGTAGCAGTTAGTTTAGATAGTTATTACAGCTACTCTTATCCGCTATATGTTGCAGGTTTATGTGCTTTTGCCGTCCTAGTTTTCGCAGTCCGAACACAGCGTCAATACAGCCATGTGAGCACCTAATTACACGATCCCCGCACTCTCAAACCCCTCGATTTAGGTCAAGACAAGATCGAGGGGTTGCGATCGGGTTTCGAGGTCACAAAATTGACGCATTCATTTATCCTCCCAGTAGGGCAAGCATGAGGATTATTAAAAAGAATTTGGGGGTGCGTCAAAGCGGAGGTAGATCGAAAAAACATTGTCAGCAACTCCAGATCGCGTATTGTCGGACTTGGTGCCTAGATCGATTTCATTCCGATTCCAACCTAGTGAGAGAGTGGGACTATAAATATTTGAGCCTAAGCGGATGCTGGCACTGGCACCGAAAGGCGATCGAGCAACATTATCATTTACTGGTGTGTAGTAGCCTGATAAAACGAGTCCATCGCTAATTTTCCAACTGGCATTGGTAGAGACGAGATTGCCGATCGAATTGGGCATCCCAGTGGAGAGATAGTAAGTAGTCCCGACAGCGACATTGCCTAAATTAGCTCTAGCACCTACATTAACGTAACTATTAGCCGATCGAAAACTCACTGCATCAAAGATTTTGGTACCATCGATCGCATAGTTAACGCCAGCAGAAAGATTCAGATTATTGGCGGGATTTCTGCCCAAACCTAGCTGTTTGGAGATAGTACCCGTAAGTTTGCTGTAGTACTCGGTATCGGGGTTGAGATAGCCGATTGCTGCGAGGTTGTAGCTCAATCCGCCTTCGGCTTTGGTAAAATCTACGCCCAAGTAGCCTTTGTGACTAGCTCCACTGCTAAAATTGGGATTAATAATTAGCCCAGTGTAGTAACGCAAGACCGAATCTTGAGTTGTAATATTACCAGTCGCACTCAGATGTGGATGATAATTGGTGCGTTCGCGGATCGTCGTGCTTGAGAGCGTATTTACTTCGCGTTCGTATCTAGTGATGTACGCTTGCACGTAGCCATTGGTAATTGCCGATGAGTCAAAAGTATTTTGATTTAGTAAAGCTGTAACATTAGTATTGCTATCGATCCCACCTTCACCCCCAGCAAACAGCGCGATCCGTTCGGGGCCGAGAATTTTGTAAATCGGCCCGATTAATGCGACTTGGCGATCGACTACTGGCGAAAACCCGATCCACAGCCCATGATAGTTGGCACTATTAATCCGCTCATCCTTGGGTGTAGTGCCTCTGCCAACGCCGCTATAATAAGCGGTCAAGCTATTTTCAGGCGTGCGATTATTATTAGCAGCCAAGATTAAATTTCGATCTACCGTTGTCGAACCGCCTTTTTTGCCGTCGGGTAAGGATGGTTCGAGATCGGGCAATAATTCCGTAGCTGCTTGAATCACCGCAATCTGGCTAGTATTCACATCCCCTAAAATATAATTAAAACCGCGCACCGTGCGAGCAATGGCAGTTTCGGTACCATTAGCGAGAATTACCTGATGGATACGACCGACAGCTACCATAGGGACGGTAGTATTTGATTCAAATCGATCGAAACTACTATCTTGCGCCTGAGAGTTGCCACTTTGAGCACCAATTCTCGGAAAATAGAGATCCAAACCCATGAGTTGCCCATTCGCACCGCCTTGAAATCCGCTAGCTTGGATCGCCAGCAGAGAGTCAGGACTAACCACATCCCCAAATGAAGATGTGCTGGGAATCTGAGTCGGAATCAGTTTTTGAGTGTCGATACTACTCTCATCGGTTTTTAGTCCTGGAAGGTAGCTACAAATGAGTTTTTCACCTGTGGGAGAGGCAGAATTACCGTTATTCATCCCCGCTAGGCAATCTCCGGTAAAGGAGATTTGCTGGCGCATCCCAAATAGGGTTTCTGGGGTAGTTATCTTGGTGGTAATCTCTCGCTGCTGCCGCAGGGTGCGGATTTGACTATAGTTACTCCAATAGTCGAGCCGATAGACGCGTTTGTTGGAGACGCTCTCTTCTACTTGTGGACTAAATAACCTAGTTGCATTTAACCCGATATCTGTACTGCGACGATCTCCTGTTTCTATCCCACTAGTGACTTCAATTTGACTGCGATGAGTGAGGGCGACATCGTTAATCGCGATGAGAGTCAGAGCTGGGTTAAATTGTCCGAGTTTTAGCAGGCGGGGCGCAATTAGATAGCGCGGATCTGGAATGGCGGTTGGTAATGGTTTGATTTTGGGTAATTGAATTGGATCTCGATTTTGTGGCGGTAAGACTGGGCTAACTGGTGGTGTCGGCGCGATAAAAGGGCGATCTGTTGGAACTGGAGGTAAGAGCCTGGGCACAAATCTTGGGAGCAAAAATAGATCGTCAGGCTTGAGCAGATCGAGAATTTTTGGGTCGAATGCTTGAGCGGTTAAAATCCACTCGATCGCATCGGCAATTGCGATATCTGGATTAGATCTATTTTGACGATCGACCCTACACGATTCTCGACCGTTTGCTAATGGTACTTCGCTAGTCTGCGTTAAGCTCTCAAATTTAGGCTCTAAATTTAGTAAACAGCGCTCGTTAATCGCGATCGACGTACTTTGAATAAAACTTGGTTTAGGCTGTTCGCTGCCTTGACTGATAATGTCTGGATTAGCGGCTACCGATTGTTTGGTTACATCTAAGAGAAAATAAGTAGTTAAAATAATTAGATAAACAATAAAGATCGAGCGATTATCTCTTACAGCGGTTGCTGGTGGCGATTGCAATAAAAGTTTACTAATGGAATGGTAAGATATTAAATTTGCAGAAGTCACCCAAAGTTTTAGCATATCGATCGCGCGTTGAAATTTTGAGCAAGTGACCCCAATTGATTCGATCGGTGTGTACGATGGGTAATTAAATTAGGTAGACAAAGATGTTTATTTATAGAAGATCTAACGATCGCACAACCAATTAGATCGATCGATATCAACGGTCGATCGCATCAAAGTTACGAAGGTTGTTCGACGATCGTTAACTGATTAATTCAATTTGCTAAATTTATACTACGTTAGGGAATCAGCACAGTAACAGATCTAGTCCCATCAGTATTGTCGATCCTTATCTGTTGCGATCTAGGCGTAGCTGTTGGCGTAGTACCAAGACTGACGACTGATTCAGCATCGATCTCATAGGCAACACTCGTGCTATTGGGGTTAGTTACTCTCAACACACCCGCTCCACCAATTGCCGAAGCAGCAGTTTCAACACCATTACTACTGGCTGTCCCCGACGCCGAAGTTTTGCCAACCGCGATCGCACTAGACAAACTAGTAATCGTCGTGCCACTATAATTAATCGCTACCACCCCAACCGCACGAGTTTGGTCGGCAGAGGCGATCGATCCCGATCTAGCTACAACAGTGACGAACATTAAACCAATTGCCAATTTAAGCGAAATTTTCATTGTTTTCCAATCTAGCTCAACTACGGTGGATCTGACTGGATCTTGAGATCCTCGTCAGATCCATCAGTGACGATCGATCTTGGAGATCGATCGTCTTCAACCATTCCTAAGGAAGGGTAACTCCGGTAGTAGGACCAGGGATAATTTGGAGACTAGGTGCAGAAGCAAAACTGTTGCCTTGTACGACTCCTAGCCCAAGAGCGGTTTCACCTGTTACTGTGTAATTAGCAATTGCGTCGTTGATGCCACTTACTTGCAATGTACCACCAGTACCAACGGCAACAGCAGAAATATCAGTAGCAGTAGTACGAGCTGTAGTAAAAGCTGCTGCCTTACCAACAGCAACTGAACCAGCAGTAGCAGTCAGTCCGTTGGTAATAAGCCCAGTGAACTGAGCGGAGATACTCCCAGCAGCACCAGCTTCACCAGCATGAGCAGTAGTGATGGAGCCAGCTACAGTAGCAGCCGCCAACATTAAACCAGTCGCAAAGACGATCGAAGCTTTCATGATTTTTTCCTTGATTAATACGTGATGTGTTTGGAAGATCGCTGCCGATCTGTGTGGTTACTAGCCGCCATAGTTCTAAGCAACTAGGCTGAAACTAGATCTGAGCCTGTGCAACTCTTGGTAAGATCGAATCAGGTATCGATCTTCAAGTCCACAGTTGGCTCTAAATTATTAAGGAAGGATAACGCCAGTACCAGGACGGAGGCTAGCTGGTGTACCACCTACGAAGCTATTTGCTTGAGCAGTAGCTGTAGTTGTTTCAGCAATAGCAGTGTAAGAAGCACCCACTTGGTTAGCATCAGTCAGTACAAATCCACCACCACTACCAACCGCGGAAGTCGCAGTTGTTCCGTTAGCTCCAGTCTGTGTCAGAGCTGTAGCTGCTGCAAAACCTTTACCAACAGCGACGGAACTAGACAACCGATCGACGATCGCACCAGTAGTTCCAGCGAAGCGAATACTGACGCTACCAGCCGCACCACCTTCACCAGCTTGAGCAGGATTGGTTCCTGCAACTAACACAGCCGCTAAAACTAAACCAGTCGCGAATTTGAACGAAACTTTCATGATTATTTTTCTTGTGTCTGGATAATGTGATTTAGTACCACACTTATATACTTCCCACAAAATTGTAATTATTTATACTTGGCTCTAAAATTTGTTGAATCTGCACTAAAAATCCGCCAAAAGCCACTAGATCGCTCATATTTTGGTTACAAACTACAATTAATAATTTGTGATATTTCGCATTCTGTACCGATCGAGCCAAAATCTTGAAGTCTGAGAAATCAGGCAGACTTGCCGATTACCTCCGGTAGGCTGCGCCAACGATCGAACCCAGGCAAATAAATTTCACTACCCGATCGCATGGCACAATATAACAAATAATCAAAAACAGCCAACTGTGAAGATCGGGATCGTAGGGATAGGATTAATCGGCGCGTCGTTAGGGTGGGATTTTCGCCAACTGGGACATCAGGTAATTGGGATCGGTCGTCAGCAAGCTACTTGCGATCTTGCCGAACGCGAGGGGATTTGCGATCGAGCCAGTGGCGATTTGGCTAGCCTCAAAGATACTGAGATCGTCTTTATCTGTACGCCAATCGCGGCAATTGTCCCGACAGTCGAGTTACTAGTCCCCCATCTCCAGCCAGAGACGATCGTTACCGATGCCGGATCTGTCAAAGCCGCGATCGTCGATCGAGCCACCGGATTATGGGCAAATTTTGTGGGTGGACACCCGATGGCTGGGAACTCCCAGAGTGGGATTGCTGCCTTTGAAAAGGGGCTATTTGCCGCTCGACCTTATGTTTTGACTCCCATCCCCGAAACTGCGCCTGTAGCTCTAGAGAGAGTGGCGGACTTGGTGCGATCGATCGATTGTATTATTCATTATGCTACCCCTGCTCAACACGATCTCGCAGTGGCTTTGATTTCGCATTTACCGATGATCGTGAGTGCTAGTTTGATTGGTGCTTGTCTAGATGAAGCCGATCCTCAAATTCTGGACTTTGCCAAAAAGTTCGCCAGTACTGGATTTAGGGATACCAGTCGGGTCGGTGGCGGTAATCCGGAAATGGGGATGATGATGGCAGAGTATAATCGGGATGCTTTATTGCGATCGTTGTATCAATATCGCGATCGATTGGACAGTATCATTGATTCGATCGAATCCAAAGAATGGACGAAAATTAAGGACTTATTATCAAATAATCAAGCTGTGCGTCCTGACTTTTTAAATATTGAAGATGATTCAATAGTTGACAGTTGATAGTTGATAGTTGAGAAGTAGGGGCAATTCATGAATTGCCCCTACTTCTTAACTGAATCCAAAAAAAAGACCGTTCGCTTAGAACGGTCTTTTCAAGCTTTCAACTATCAACTATCAACTATTTAGATGTTATTTGATAAACAACATTTCTTGATAAGTAGGCAACGGCCATAAATCGTCGGCGACTTCGCTTTCGAGTCCATCTGCATATTTGCGAACCTCATCCATCAACGGACGAACAGTTTTGACTAAATATTGCATATGTGCTTCAGTCGAATCAAAATCATGGTTGCTTAATGCCGCAGCTAACTTGCTTACTAACTCCATCATCGATTTAGTTAATTCAGCGACCTTATGAACACTTTCAGCATCGAAATCAACCCCGATTTCTTTGAGTCCAGCAATAGTAGTTGCCAAGTCAGTTAGGTAACGAGTTGCGGCTGGATAGATCATAGTTTTAACCATACTAATTACTAGTTTAGCTTCAACTTCGATCGACAGAATATACTGTTCTGCGTAGGTTTCATACCGACTGGCTAGTTCGACTGGAGACAGAATTCCCAGACTGTCGAACAGATGTACGATCGCCTCTTCAGTCAGCACGGGTAGGGCATCTGCTGTCGTCCGCAGGTTGCGTAAACCGCGCTCTTCCACTGCCATTTTGTGCCATTCTTCAGAATACCCGTTGCCATTGAATACCACTGCACCATGAGTATCGATGACTTCTTTGAGCACTGTCTGAATCGCGGTATTTAGTTCGGTGCCTTTGGCGATTTCACCTTCTAATTTATCAGCCATCCAGGTGAGCGAATCTGCCAGGATCGTATTCATTGCCACTAATGGCCCAGCTACCGACTGTCCCGAACCGACTGCCCGAAACTCAAAGCGATTGCCAGTAAAGGCAAAAGGTGAAGTTCGGTTGCGATCGCCAGCATCTTTCGGTAGTATTGGCAAGGTATCTACACCAATATTCATCATCCCCCGCGCTGTCGATCCTTTCAGATCTCCCTGTTTGATTTGCTCGAATACGTCTTGTAATTGCGAACCCAGGTAAACAGAGATGATTGCTGGAGGAGCTTCATTGGCACCCAGACGGTGGTCGTTACTCGCTGTGGCGACAACTGCCCGCAATAGTGGCCCATACTTGTGAACGCCGCGAATTACCGCACCACAGAAGACCAGGAACTGGGCATTGGAGTGAGGAGTATCGCCTGGATCTAATAAGTTGCCTTGGGTAGCATTCCCCACCGACCAGTTGACGTGTTTCCCAGAACCATTAATTCCGGCAAAAGGTTTTTCATGGAGCAGACACATGAAGCCATGTTTTTTGGCAGTAATCTTCAGAATCGTCATCAGCAGTTGTTGGTGGTCGGTTGCCACGTTTGCTGCTTCAAAGAAGGGCGCGATTTCAAATTGACCTGGAGCCACTTCGTTGTGGCGGGTTTTGGCAGGGATGCCGAGTTTGTAGAGTCTTTCTTCTACCTCCTGCATATAGACTTGAACCCGCTCTGGAATTGCGCCAAAGTAGTGGTCGTCAAATTGTTGACCCTTTGCAGGTGGTTTGCCAAACAGGGTGCGACCTGCCAGCAGCAAGTCGGGACGGCTATTAGCAAAGTTGGTATCTATTAGGAAGTATTCTTGCTCTGCACCACAACTAGAGTTGACAGGAGCGACGCTAGTGTTGCCCAAAATCTTCAGGACTCGAATCGCCGCCTTACTCATTGCCGCATTGGAACGCAGTAGGGGCGTTTTCTTGTCCAATGCTTCTCCAGTCCAAGATACAAACGCTGTGGGAATGCACAGTGTGGCACCATTGTCAGTTTCCATGATGAAAGCTGGACTGGTAACATCCCATGCAGTGTAGCCCCGCGCTTCAAAGGTGGAGCGGATGCCACCATTGGGGAAAGAAGAACCGTCGGGTTCGCCTTGGACGAGCAGTTTACCTGCAAACTCAGAGATGACGGAGCCATCGCTTTGCACAGAGACAAAACCATCATGCTTTTCAGCAGTGGCATTGGTCAGCGGGTAGAATACGTGGGCGTAATAGAGTGCGCCTTTAGAAATAGCCCAATCTTTCATCGCGACTGCTACAGAGTCAGCAACGGCGATATTCAATGGCTCACCAGTTTGAATCGTCTTTTTGACAGATTTAAATACATCCTTGGGCAGACTTTCCTGCATCTTGCTCAAGGTGAAGACATCACACGCCCACAGATCTTCCAACCGCTTGGAAGCCTTGGGAGGCATTGGCTCTCTGTTAGTAATTTGATAAATTGCTTGACTCCGAGATTCGTTTCCACTCACAGCTTTTTTCCTCTTTAGGCTCTGACACCAGTAAATAATAATTCCGATCGACACTTACAATTGGGTAAGTACGATACCGATTTACAGTTATGAATATGCGCTCAACAATATTTTTGCTGCTGAGTGACAATTAAATATACGTAGCTAGCCATTATAACTTAGATGCTTTGGGCTGGAACTGTTTACCCTCAATGTTTATAATATCTTGCAATTACTCCCTGACGTGGATCGAATTAGATAGCTAGGATAGTGGATGGTAGATGGTGGATGGTGAATGGTGACTAAACGATCGACAGGACACTTCTAACCGTCAGAGTGTTGGTGTCTTCTGTATACTAGACAACTGGACAGCCTTGAAAATTAAGTTATGATTAAAATTGTGACAAGAGCTGTACTAAAACTTCTGGTCACACCAAAATCATCCATTTCTTGGCATATTCCAATGAGTATCTCCTCACCTGCTCCCGCCAACGATACCTCGGTTTGGACTAGCCTCAAACAAGCGATTTCTGCTAGTTCGGGGTTTCAGCACTGGGCATCACAACTATCTCCTCCAGAACAAGCAGCTCTCAATCTCGACGAGCGCGTGCAACGATATCTTCGCGAAACGCTGGAAACTTTAGCATATTGAATTTAGGGCGTTGCTGAATTGAGGTATGAAACGCAACAAAGATTTTTGTAGGGGTAATGCCTTGTGCTTACCCCGCATCGATGAAGGGTACCCATAAAGGGCACCCCTACAGGTTAATTGTGTAGGGGTGCCATGTCTTGTCGTTTTTTTATCAGGGGGTTCCCCATATAAAAACGCCGCTTCATAGGTACCGTTAGATCTCTGCTTATCGACACATCCTTGCTAATACAAATCGATCGAGTCCCGCCAGATCGTTAATAATTTCAATATCATCATAACTCCCCTGCTGCTCTAATAAAGCTACGACAGCGGCACCTTGACCTGCCATCATTTCAATTAACCAGATTCCTCCAGCTTGAAGGTATTCAGGTGCTGTATCGACTAAAACCCGAATCGCATCCAAGCCATCCAAACCGCCATCTAAGGCAAGATGTGGCTCGTGCTGGGCTACCTCAGGTTGGAGCAGCAGCACCTCTTGGGAAGGAATATATGGTGGGTTAGAAAGCATGACTGTTATCTTACCCTGGAGATGTGCTAGGGATGACCACCAACTGCCGTGGCTAAAATTAATTCGATCGAGTACATCCAATCGAGTAGCATTCATTTGAGCGATTTCTAATGCCGCAGAACTAGAGTCTACTGCATAAATCTGTGCCGCAGGTAAAGATCTCGCGATCGCGATCGCAATTGCCCCGCTACCCGTCCCTAAATCCACCCAAATTCCCTGCTGTTGAATGCTGTCAGTTGCAGCCAGGGCAATATCGATAATTGATTCGGTTTCGGGACGCGGAATCAGTACCGCAGGTGAAACCACCAGCTCGAAATCTCGCCAGCATGTCGTCCCAATTAAATATTGAACTGGCTTGCGCTCCTGTACTCGATCGAGCCATAATGCTGTCAATCGATCGAGTGACATCGAAATCTCGATCGATCTGCCATTTGCGGTTCTCGTTCCCTTCGCATCCGCCAACAATTCTAGACGCAGTGTGAGCCTATCCACATTAGCAACCGATTGTAGCAACCAATCAACCTCACGATCGCTAATATCGTCAGTGGCAATACTTATCGCCCAGATGCGCCACTCCCATAGTTCCTTACTAGTAATTAACTCCAAAATTACTTATTTTTTGGGTGCGGTAGTTGCAGGTGTCGCGCTAGGCTTGGGTTGAGCCGCTTGTAATTTGCGAATACTCTCGACACTCTCAGTCGATGGGACTAGCACTAGTTGCTGTTGCGCTGGATAATTTTGGCTCTGAAAATCTTTAAGTACAACATGAAGATAATTAACTTTAATTTCGGCTTTAGCTGCTAATTTAGGATCTTTTTTCTTGACTTTATCCAACCACTGTTGAGCTTGTTCTTTTCCCAAAAATAATGGAGTCAAATTATTTTCCTGAACTGTCACATACTTATCCTGCTGTTTAATTGCAATCATAAATAACGGTACTGGATAAAAAGCATTAGCTTGAAAAGGCTTCTTGAGTAGTCCAGCATTTTTGAGTTGTTGCTCTGCTGGGAAAAACACAAAGCTCATGTTATCTGATTTCTTTTGCGCTTCCATTTGGAGCTTGTAAACCTCACTCAGCGGTACAACCGTGATTTGAGCAACCTTGCTCTGCTTGGGCTGGTCTTTTTTCAATTTTTTCAAAAAAGATGCTGCATCTTTTAACTCCATATATACTGGAGTAATCAATCGGGTTTTTCCATTAGCTGTAACGCTCTGTTGCAAAAAATTACCCGTTCCATTGGTAATCGTAAAAACTGGTACTTTCTGAAGTTTTTCGACAATTTTTGCTTCTGGTAGAGCCTGAGCTGGGAGGGGTGAGATCGATATGAGCGGGACACTCATGCCTAAGATGGCGATCGGGATAATTAATGATTTGTACATTGGATGATATTTAGAAGGAGCTAGTATTTTTGACGATCTCAATCGATCTATTTAAGCTGGTGCTGCCAGTATTTTCTAGGATGAATTATACTACCGACTGATAATTTATGCTTAAAATTAATTAACGATCGTATCTAACGACTACTAAACTAATAGATTGTTTCCGTCTGCTGGATCTCTACTGATGTCAAGAAAGGTGCTACTCGATAAGAGCAACACCTTTCTAAATATTTAATGGATGTGGCTTACTCCCCGGGCAAGGCTCGAACTTGCGACCAATCGATTAACAGTCGATCGCTCTACCACTGAGCTACCGAGGATTATGTCTTAGTGCTTTTCACACTTTGTCTATCATACCATCATGTTTCTCAACTTGGCAAGTATCTTTTCAAGCTTTTTTTAGGGTAAATTGAGAAAGTGTTATTTTATTGTTGGCGGCTATCTTCACCGAGGGAAAATCGCTAGCAATCTTACCCGATCTGCTGGGGATTATGGATT
The DNA here is from genome assembly GCF_041737865.1 of Chamaesiphon sp. NCBI lineage: Bacteria > Bacillati > Cyanobacteriota > Cyanophyceae > Gomontiellales > Chamaesiphonaceae > Chamaesiphon > Chamaesiphon sp. The sequence continues at coordinate 25,647 of NZ_JBGSQZ010000309.1, read as the reverse complement.
TAGTCATTGCTGTTAGCTGCTGTAATTGTGCGATCGCGATTGTCGCTTTAGTCGTCACCGGATGGATCGTGCGCTTACGCAAGCAAATCATTGGATTGGGCACATGGTGCGATCGATGGGAGAGTGACTGTAATTTACTCTTGAGCGATGCGCCCAGATCGATTGCTGCCACACGGATTCAAATGCTGCGGCTTCGCCAGATCTATCGACAACAATTACTCACTCTCGATCGCATTCAATCCCTCCGCTCATTTATAGGAATTGCGAGATCTTTAATTGTCAGTAGACGGCGAAGAGGTGGGCGATAGCATGACACAGGCAATCTAACGATTTAATTAGGGGTTGACTTGAATGCGTCCCTGACAGCGCAACTTACCAGTGGTGAGTTGGAGTTGGGTAATATTGACATCATTGCCGAGATCGATTTGATAGCTATTAATTTTACTACCAGGGAGATCGATCGAGCAGGTAATAGTCAGGGGATCTAGGTCGAGAATATGCCCATCAAGAACCGCGATCCCCATCGAGATCTCGATCGGTACCGTTTGTCCGTCAAGCGTCAAATTTCCTTGTAAAATTAGCGTATGTGGGGCAATCCGCACCCGATCCCAGTCAATGAGCCATTGATTTTGGTGCGATGTTGCTAAAATCTGGGTAAGAAGATCGGTAATCGCTTGGGATAGTAGTGGTGCAGCTAGAGAAGCCTGTAAATCGGTTTCTCTAAACTCGACCTCAACCATGACAGCAATCGGTTCTAGCAGCCGTAAGGGTTGACCTTTGACAACTTGTGGCAGATTAATCCGAATATTGTTTGCAACTAAATCGATCGATCCGAGTGAGAGTCCTTGATAAATTGCCCCCACAGCAACCACAGCCACCCGTGGAATCGTCCCCCCCAAAATTTGCCGACTTCCGCCCTGAATATCCACTTGGAGGGAATCTACCTGCGACACTTGCGATCGTAACCACACCCGACAAGCAGGAGCTAGTACCGAACCCACAATTCCTCTAGTTTGATTTGTCAATTCTCATCTATCCTTGTAATATTTCTGAAAAAGAGTCTACATGTAAATAGGAGCCAATTGTGAGTGAATACTAGAGTAAGGCGCAAATAATTAAGCAGGACAATTAAAATATCTATTGTGAAGATTGCCTGAAATCTAGCTGGTGGTTATTGCCCAGCCTATGGCTAGCTGTCAACTGCTTGTACTGTTGGCGTTAGCCTGCCGTAGGCATAGTGTCAACTGTCAACTGTCAACTGTCAACTCAATTATGAATGCTAGGCTCCAGAAAATTTTATCTCAATGGGGAATTGCTTCCCGTCGGCGTGCGGAGCAGCTAATTTTGGCTGGACGAGTGCGGGTAAATGGAGAAGTAGCAATATTAGGACAAACAGCCGAACCGACTACCGATCGCATAGAAGTTGATGGTACACTAATCGCAATGCAGAGCCGACCAGAGCCTGTATACCTCCTACTGAATAAACCAGTTGGTGTAGTATCAACTTGTTTTGACCCACAAGGTCGTCCGACAGTGTTGGAACTATTACCGCCTCAATTGCGAGAATATGAAGGAATTCATCCAGTAGGTAGATTAGATATTGATTCCAGTGGCGCGTTGTTACTCACCAATGATGGCGATCTGACCTTTCGGTTGACTCACCCGCGCCACAGTATTAGTAAGACCTATCAGGTATGGGTTCAAGGTCAGCCCTCAACCACAGCATTAGCTGCTTGGCGGAGCGGGATCGACTTGGAGGGGCAATACACATTGCCTGCTCGGGTTGTGAAGATCGAAGATCGAGTAGATCGCACCTTGCTCGAAATTATTCTCACAGAGGGTCGGACTAGACAGATTAGAAAGGTTGCAGCTCAACTAGGCTACCCAGTCTTGCAGCTTCATCGTACCAGAATTGGCAACATTAGCATTGACGGAACATCTCCACACCAGAGACAAAGCCAATCGTTAGCGAGTGGTGCTCACCGTCATTTGCAATTAGTAGAACTTCAAAGCCTCTAATCTGGGGAGCCGGAAGCCGCATCTGTGTTGCCCAGAGCGGCTCCCACCCAACCCAAAGCCCAGATTAAAAAAAACCCCGTCATCCTACCACTACCCCACAATCAGCGACCGTGACTCTACTGGCACCGCTCAAGCTTACTGCTCTCAAATTTTCTAAACTGTCAATTTTTACTGCGGCATCTCCCCTGGATTATTTCCGACCAAAAACACCAGTTGCGATTGAAAATGATCCCCTCCAGATCGTCCCGCCAACCCCAAGTGAAATCTTAGAACAAATTGGTGGCAAACTGCGCCAATCGAGAGAACAACATCAGTTGTCGATCGATGATATCGCTGCTAGAACAAGGATTCAGCCTCGATTGGTACAAGCGATCGAAGAAGGTCATATTGAAATGCTCCCCGAACGTGTCTATGTCAAGGGGATGGTAAAACGTTATGGAGATAGCTTAGGCTTGGATGGCTCGACCATTTCCCAACAAGTGCCCAATTGGGAACCAAAAGCTGCAACCTTTGAGCCGACTACCAAACTACAGGCAACAGCTTTCCACGCGCCAATTCAGATCGAGCCACTCTATCTCTATTTAGGCTATGCAGTGGCTATGGTGGGGATAAGTGCGGTGACTTCTGGTTTACTTAATAATTCCATTAAACCGCCATCTGCACCGATGGAGATCGCCACCAAACCGCCTCAGGCAGAGGGGATCGCTGTCGTTAAGCCTGCAATTGCACCTCAACCGAGTCAATTGCCAGATATTCCCGTAAATATCTCTGTCAAAAGTCCGACTTGGGCACAAATTGGCATCGATGGTACTACCAAATTTACAGGTAATCTCAAAGCTGGGACGAAACTTAACTGGGTTGCGAAAAAGCAAGTAACTATCAATACCAATAATGCTGGTGGATTAGTCATCTCGCACGATTTACAACCGCCCAAACCGCTGGGGAAAATCGGTCAAAAGCAGAGCGTCACTATTAAAGTTGGCAAATAGCAAACTTTGTCAGATGTGTTCGGCTGTAACAAATCCGGCTCGATCGGGTTTGGTTTAATCCTCATCGTAAATCGAATATGGGTAGGGGCAATCGATGAATTGCGCCTACCCATATTTTGTATTATTGATGTGTCATGCGAGATCGCTCGTACAATAAACATCTAAACTATCTGCCAAACTCGTCATGATTGACCTCCAACCCCTCGATCGTCATCACAGCCTCACCGTTACCCCTCCCCCTGCGGGAATATCCCTGCAAGGAACATTGCAGATTCCTGGGGACAAATCGATTTCGCATCGTGCTTTGATGCTGGGAGCCTTAGCCGAAGGTGAGACGACAATTGAGGGATTATTGCTAGGTGAAGATCCCCGCAGTACGGCGGCTTGTTTTACCGCAATGGGAGCAGAGATTTCGGAGCTAAATACCGAGCTGGTGACAGTCAAAGGGATTGGCTTGGGACAGATTCAGGAACCTGTAAATATCCTCGATGCGGGCAATTCGGGGACGACGATGCGATTGATGTTGGGGATATTGGCGGCTCATCCCGATCGATTTTTTACCGTCACTGGCGATGACTCGTTGCGATCGCGTCCGATGTCGCGAGTTGTCACACCCCTGGTGGAGATGGGAGCGCAGATCTGGGGACGCAAGCACAATTCCCGCGCACCCCTAGCCGTGCGCGGACAAGCATTAGCACCGATCCACTATCATTCCCCGATCGCCTCAGCTCAGGTGAAGTCGGCTATTTTACTCGCTGGATTGATGACTTATGGGCGCACGACGGTGACAGAACCTGCATTATCGCGCGATCACTCCGAGCGGATGTTACGTGCGTTTGGGGCGCAGATAGATGTCGATCCAGAGACAAATAGTGCGACGATTACGGGTTATCCGACATTGAGAGGACAACGGGTAATCGTACCTGGAGATATTAGTTCGGCAGCATTTTGGCTAGTGGCGGGATCGATCGTGCCTGGATCGGAGTTATGTATTGAAAATGTCGGCGTCAATCCTACCCGCACGGGGATTTTGGTCGCTTTAGAATTAATGGGTGCTGATATTACGCTCGAACATCAGCGCGAAGTTGCGGGTGAACCTGTAGCAGATTTACGGGTAAAACATAGCAACTTAAAAGCTTGTGAAATTAGCGGAGATCTGATTCCCCGTTTAATCGATGAAATCCCAATTTTGGCAGTAGCAGCGGTATTTGCTCAAGGGACGACAATAATTAGAGATGCCGCCGAATTACGTGTCAAAGAAAGCGATCGACTGCAAGTAATGGCAGCAGCGTTAACTAAAATGGGTGCAAAAATTACTGAGTTACCAGATGGTTTAGAGATTACTGGTGGCGGATCGCTGATGGGAGCAGAGTTGGATAGTTTTACCGATCATCGGATTGCCATGAGCCTCGCGATCGCCTCAATTATGGCAAAGGGAAAAACTACCATTCATCGTGCTGAAGCTGCCTCTATTTCTTATCCGACTTTCTTTGATTCATTACGCAGTATTATCAAATCATAGTATTCCAAATGCTTCGACATAAGCATCATAATCATCATCACTAAAGCAAACAAAACTTACCCCAGCAATCGAGGCATCTTGAGTCAAGAAAGTAGCCACCGTCTCTAATGCAATCTTCGCCGCTAGATCTACTGGATAACCATAAGCCCCGCAACTGATGGCGGGAAAAGCGATCGTCTGAATCTGATACATCTTAGCTAGCACGAGACTCTCGCGGTAGCAGCTAGCCAATAGTTCGGGTTCTCCCGATCTACCACCGCGCCAAGTTGGGCCGACAGCATGGATGATATACTTAGCCCTAAGTAGATATCCACCAGTAATCTTGGCTTGACCTGTCGGACAACCATTGAGCTGCTGACATTCTGAAAGTAGATCTTCACCAGCAGCGCGATGAATGGCTCCATCTACACCCCCGCCACCGAGGAGCGAACTATTTGCCGCATTGACGATCGCATCTACCGTCAATTTAGTAATATCGCCCTGAATAATTCCCATCCGTTCTTGAGGTGTCGCGATCGATTCAGTTATCATCTACTTTTTATTTACACAATTTGAATTATACCAAATCTCAAAAACACAGCTCACAGATCGAGGAATTGACGTGAGAAATCTAAAAATTGCTATGAAATGGCATCCTAACTACTGCTAGAATAGTTTGATACAGTAATTAATCTCACCGTCAAAGCCTCAATAATATGAACAGACCTATCGGAATTGACCTTTTTGCTGGTGCTGGGGGGATGTCTCTAGGTTTTGAACAGGCTGGTTTTGATATTGCCGCAGCAGTAGAAATCGATCCGATTCATTGTGCAACGCATGAGTACAATTTTCCTGATGCTGCTACTATTTGCGCTAGTGTTATCGATCTCTCAGGTGATGAAATTCGTCGTCGAGCCAACTTAGGCGATAAAGATATCGATGTGGTTTTTGGCGGTGCGCCCTGTCAAGGTTTCTCTCTGATGGGCAAACGAGTTTTTGACGATCCCCGAAATCAGTTAGTATTTCATTATGTGCGGATAGTTCGAGAACTAAACCCAAAATATTGTGTTTTTGAAAATGTTAAAGGTCTGACACTTGGTAAACACGCTCAGTTTTTATCAGAACTTATTACAGCGTTGGGCGATGCTGGATATGATGTATTGACACCATATCGAGTATTAAATGCAGCCGATTATGGAGTACCCCAAGATCGGCGACGGTTATTTTTAGTGGGTACGCGAAAGGGTTTAAAATCACCCAACTATCCAGAACCACAGCACAATAGAATTACCGTCCAAGAGGCAATCGGCGATTTACCTAATGCCGATAGTTTTGATGAGCTTAATCGCACAGATTCCATATTGACAAAATGGGAAACAACTAGCTCCTATGCACGGAAATTAAGAGGTTTCGATCCCGATTCTGATGATTATAGCTATCAGCGCAAGTTTTTGCCCGATTTACTCACATGTAGCTTGCGTACCGAACATACTCACTCTTCTCGCAGTCGATTTGAAGCCACACAACCAGGCAAAACTGAATCAATTAGCCGATTCCGAAAACTAGAACCTAACGGTATTTGTAATACGTTACGGGCAGGTACAGATAGTGCTAGAGGTGCCCATACATCACCTCGTCCGATTCATCCTTTTTTCGCCAGAGTAATTACTGTGCGGGAAGCAGCTCGGTTACATTCTTATCCAGACTGGTTTCGTCTTCACACCACAAAATGGCATGGATGTCGGCAAATTGGAAATAGTGTTCCGCCACTACTCGCAAGAGCTGTTGCTAGTGAACTTTTAAAAGCACAGGGAATCCAACCTTCAAAGCCCAAAAAAACTCTCGACATGGGTGAAACTCGCTTATTATCTCTAGATATGAGTAATGCCTCGGTTTATTTTAAAGTACCCCGAGACACCATCGCACAGAGAACGCGCAAAATATCAGTGACGGAAGAAGGTGTAAAAGAAGGAGCTAAGGAAGAGGTTTATGCCTGAACTAAGACAGCGACAGCCGAATCGCTATCAAGTGATTATTCTTCGTTTGTTTGAGAATCATTACATAGAAGGCATCACCGAGTTTGAGTTTACTAGAAGCGAATTCGTAAGTATTGCAAAAACATTGGCAATTGAATTACCAAAAAATGTTGGCGATGTAATCTACAATTTTCGATATCGTAATGAACTTCCACAGAATATACTAGATACAGCAACAGAGGGACTCGAATGGATTATCGAGGGGACAGGACGTGCTCGTTATCGTTTTCTTCAGGTAAAATTAAATCGGATTGTACCAAGAGATGAACTAATAACCATTAAAATACCTGATGCAACACCTGAAATCATCACAGCATACGCATTAAGTGATGAACAATCTCTGTTAGCAAAAGTACGATACAACCGACTTGTAGACATATTTTTAGGCGTTACCGCATTCTCACTACAAAATCACTTACGAACGACTGTAAAGAGCATTGGGCAAATCGAAATTGATGAAATATATGTGGGTATAGATCGAAATGGACGACAGTTTATTATTCCAGTCCAAGCCAAAGGAGGTAACGATCGACATGCTGTTGTTCAGACACAACAGGACATTACTTACTGCTTAGAGAAATTTCCAAATCTTATTTGTAGAGCGATATCAGCACAGTTTATGAGCGGAGATAGAATTGCGATGTTTGAACTTGTGCTTCAAGATAATGAGATTAGAGTGGCCGAAGAAAAACATTATCGACTCGTTCCTTCTGCTACTATTTCAACAGAGGATCTTCGTAACTACGCACTATGAAATTATCCATCTGTGTATAATTTTTAGATAAGGACACATCTATTCGAGTAATGAACATTATCCAGCTGATCGATATTATCATTCTCTCTAATGGCCCTGGAGAAGTAACGACTTGGGTGCGTCCCGTGGTGCGGGCTTTACGCGCTAAATTGGGTGTGGATCGATCGTCCGTGCGGATTTCCGCAATTTTGTCACCGTGTCCGAATGCTAGTGGTAAGGAAGTTCAGATTTTAAAAACTTATGTAGAGATCGATCGAGTTCAGGGTGCCGAGCATTTTACCAACTTTTTGGTATGGGGTAAAACTGCCGATAACTGGGATTGGCGAGGAAAAGGGATAATTATTTTTCTCGGTGGAGATCAGTTTTTTCCGGTAATAATTGGCAAACGTTTGGGTTATCAAACTGTGGTGTATGCTGAATGGACAGCGAGATGGCATAGTTTGGTCGATCGATTTGCCGTGATGAATAAAGAAGTTATGTCTACAGTCAAGCCGCAATATCTCGATCGATTTACTGTAGTTGGAGATTTAATGGTTGAGACTCAAACTACCGTCGATCCAGCACAAACTACAACCGAAAATAATTCGATAACGATCGGCTTATTACCTGGTTCTAAGGCAGCAAAATTGGGGATGGGGTTGCCATTGATGCTGGCGATCGCCGAACATATTCAAGCGGCTAATCCCCAGGTAAAATTTGTCATTCCCGTCGCTCCGACGATCGAGATTAATACCCTCGCCAGCTATGCCGATCCTACCAAAAATCCCATCATTGCCCTCGTCAATGGTGCCACAGCTACCTTAGAACAGAGCGACACAACTACTCCTTACTTGAAGACAGCAACAGGATTGACTGTAGGATTACACCCCAATTTTCCGGCTTACGACCTGCTATCTGAGTGTACCCTCTGTTTGACCACGATCGGGGCAAATACGGCTGAATTAGGGGGCTTGGGGATACCAATGATAGTTCTGATCGCCACCCAACAAATAGACGCCATGCGTGCCTGGGATGGGGGCTTAGGGATCTTAGTCAATCTACCCTGGTTGGGGACACCGATCGCCAAAATCGTTAACACAATTCTGTATCGCAAATTTAGCAATCGTAAATTAGCATGGCCGAATATTTGGGCAAAAACCGAGATTGTCCCTGAATTATTTGGTCGTCTAGATGCCAAAACCGTAGCAGAATTCACCCTCGATTATCTTCAACATCCCGAAAAATTAGCCGCCATGCGATCGGCATTACGTCAAGTTCGCGGCGAAGCAGGTGCTGCGGACAAGTTAGCGACGATCGTTGAAAACTTACTACAATCTTGAAGTAGGGGCGATTTAGTCTGCCATCGACACTCTGTTTGGGTAAAATTATGTCAACTCGAACTGTAGAAGTGCGATCGAAACCGACTATCATATTTAGCGGTACTTGCTGATGCCTATACCTCATACTCAAGTCAGGGAGCTATTTTTAATAAATCATGGGACTAGTCATCGCCACTGTCAATATGAAAGGAGGTGTCGGTAAAACCACCCTCACAGTCAATCTAGCTGCTTGTCTTGCCAAACTGCATGGGAAGCGCGTACTAGTCGTAGATCTTGACACTCAGATTAGTGCTACTCTGAGCCTAGTCACACCTCAAGACTTTGCTAAAATTCGGCGCGAAAAAAAGACGATTAGTTATTCGATCGCTAAAGTCCTCAAACCAAATGCTCGCTACAAATTTGATACGAAAGATCTAATTACTCCCGATGTTTGTTGGGTCAAAGGGTTGGACTTATTAGCAGGAGATATCGATATCTATGATGAATTCCTAGTATCCGAGAAACTTCATCAAGAAACGATCGATAATCCCAATACAGATTTTATTGATGTCTGGAATGGATTTGAGGGTTCTCTGATCAAAGATATTTTGGCTCCCGTAATTAATGACTATGATTTTATCATCCTCGACTGTGCCCCTGGCTACAATCTTCTAACTAGAAGTGGGATTATGGCGAGTCATTTTTATATCATGCCAGCTCGCCCTGAACCGCTATCTCTAGTCGGAATGCAGTTGTTAGAACGACGAATTAACAAGCTACGTGAAACTCACGAAGATGATAAAAATTGTTTAGAAAGTAGCTTGCTGGGGATAGTTTTTATTCTTTCGGGTAGTACTTTATTTGCTCGTTATTACGATCGAGTGATGGAACGCGTCACCCAAGACTTTGATGCGAGTAGAATATTTCAGACTCGGATTCCGATGGATGTAAATGTCGCTAAAGCGAGCGATAGTTTTCAACCTGTGGCGATCGAAAATCCTAGCTCGGCTGGTTCTAAAGCATTTGTCAAACTGAGTCAGGAATTATTGAATAAGGTTCAGCAGCTCGTGGGGGAGTAGTAAATAGTGGAATTACTTTCTACTAACCCAACTTGCTGGAATTTGGAGATAAACCATTTAATAAAATTTCTTGTTCTTTAGGGATCAATCCCTTGCTTTGGATTAATATCCCAAACTTACCCAACCCCATCGGATCGATTAATTGATGTAAGTTTTGACGACGACGGAGTAAGGATTGAATATCGTCGCCACTACTAGAAATTGTCGCGATTCTATCTCCTAAACCCAATGCCATCAAAAACATTCCTTGCTGAATGAATCCAACTGTTTGTAATCCTAATAACTCACCCTGATTTTGAAGTGCAGTAAAGTCTACATGAGCTGTGAGATCTTGATTGCCAATATTGATATATGGATCGTGATGATGGGCATGTTGATAGTAGCACTGTAAAGTACCTTGAGTACGCATGGGATTGTAATATCGATCGGCTGTGTAGCCATAATCGATCGAGATAATATAGCCTCGTTGCAACTTTTTAAAAACCTGCTCCAACCATTCCAATGCTGCTAAATTTACTTCTGTTCTATATCCATCTGGATATTTACCACTTATTAAGTCGATCTGGTTTAGTTGCCAGTATTCATTTAATTTAGCTGTAGATAGTTCATCGATTGTCTCATTAAATATTCGCTCTTTATCGCCGATACTCACATAAACCTCTTGCAGTTTATCCTCTACCACTACGACTTGATGTACCCCAAAAGCGTCGATTAGTTCGTTCGATAAAAAACAACCGACGATCGATCGATCGGCTATTTCTGTCCATTCACACCAACGCACGGGCAAATCTATTAATTTAGATTGTTGTGCTATAATCATCGCTGGTGCGGTTTCGATAATAATGTAATCGATCGATTGAAAAAAATCGGGATGTACTCGACTGGTATAATTCAAGATTTGAGCGGCTAATAATCCTTGCCCAGCACCCATTTCAACGATACTAAATAGCAGTGGCTCCCCTAATATCTGCCAAATTTGGTATAGTTGAATTGCTAACATCTCACCGAAATCGTCAGCTAAATGAGGCGATGTCAAAAAGTCACCACTTTCGCTAATTCTGTCAGCATTGCTAGCGTAATATCCATGCTGAGGATGATACAATACCGATGTCATATAGTCAGCAAAAGTAATCCGTTGCTGTGGGCAATTATTAATACGATTGGTGATGACTTTAATTAAATTTATATTATCCATTAATCTATTTTTCTGCTGCGTCGATCCGATAATTTTCGATCGGATCGAAATTATTAACTAATACCTAGATTCATGGAACTTCATCGGACGACGGGCAACTGGCGGTTGGGATTGGGATTATCACTGATTACTGTAGTTTTGTGGGGACTAGTACCAGTTGCACTAGCGATTGTCCTCAACAAGTTAGATACCTATACAATTAACTGGTTTCGGTTTGCTACTGCATTTATTTTACTAGGTTGTTACCTAGTAAAACAAGGGAATTTACCTAAACTAGAGCGATTGAGAGCGGTACCACTATATTTATTTGCGATCGCAATTATTGGTTTGGCGGGTAACTATATCTTTTTTGTGATGGGATTGAAAGCTACTTCGCCTTCTCATGCTGAAGTTTTGATTCAATCAGCAGGTGCATTTTTGAGTTTGGGAGGACTACTAATTTTCAAAGAACGTTATACCCGTTATCAATGGATGGGCGTAGGCGTTTTGATTGCTGGATTTATGGGCTTCTTTTACGAGCAACTGAAAGTATTAGCCACTGAAAGCGTTGGCGGAGCCTCTCCTTTGGAGAATCGATATATTAGTGGTAGTATCATGTTAATCGTCGCTGGCATCAGTTGGGCGATTTACGCATTGATTCAAAAGCAGTTATTAACTAAATTAGATTCTACACACATTATGTGGGTGATTTATGGTGCGTGTGGGTTGTTATTCCAGACTATGGCTAAACCCCAAACTCTCCTTCAGCTTAATTCGATCGAGTGGATAGCACTGATTTTCTGTGGTTTGAATACAGTAATTGCCTATGGAGCTTTTGCTGAATCTCTGCAACATTTAGAAGCTTCAAAAGTCAGTGCAATTTTGGCTTTAGCTCCAATCTTCACCATTGTATCGATGAGTATCACGGCTTGGCTAGCACCTGGATTAGTCACACCAGAACGCATTACTTCACTCGGATTACTCGGCGCAATTCTCGTCGTCGCTGGCTCCATGTCAATCTCATTAGGCAAGAGCTAGGCTTTAGGCTTTAGGTGATGGGAATATATTTAAACTATCAATTATCAATTATCAATTAATTTAACCATCTTCATCAATATCAATTTCTGGTTTCACTCGCTTGGAGAAAAGTTTACCTGCATCCCAAGCATATGTAGTAAAATCAGGCAAGATTTCTTGAGCAAAAGCTTCGGCAGCTTTAGAACGATAACGGTTGGGATTGACGATCACAGACAGCATTCGATCGATCGCTACACCGTCGATATAGACACGCCGTAAGGTACCATTTTCGATCTCTCTTTCGATCGCTGATGAAGAGACAAAAGCTGCACCTAAACCTGCTTGTACGGCATTTTTAATCGCTTCGATCGAATTGAGTTCCATCTCAATTTTCAAGCGGTTGGGATCGATCCCACATCTGGTTAAGACTCGATCGATCGCTTTTCTGATTGTAGATTGGGAATCTAGTGAAATAAACTGGAGCTTGTAGAGATCCTCTTTGGGGATACTCTTCATCTGGGCAAAACTATGGTTGGTGGGTAGAATTAGGGCAAATTCATCCTCAGCATAGGGTAAAATATCTAGAGATTCTTGTAACTCCGCCGGAACCTCTCCACCGATAATTGCTAGATCTACCTGTCCGTTTGCCACACTCCAAGCCGTTCTGCGCGTAGAATGAACGTGCAACTGAACTGATACATCGGGATACTTTTGCCGAAATACGCCGATCATCCGAGGGAGTAAATAGGTACCTGTAGTCTGAGACGCACCGACAATGAGACTACCACCTTGAAGATTTTGCAGATCCTCGATCGCGCGACAGGTTTCTTGACAAAGTGTGATAATCTTTTCGCCATAACTGAGCAATAAGTGTCCGGCTTCCGTCAGTTGCGCTCGTCTTCCACCGCGATCGAACAGTGGCACATCTAATTGACGTTCGAGATTCTGTACCTGTAAACTGACCGCAGGTTGAGACACATATAAACTATCAGCGGCGCGCTTAAAACTTCCCTCCGCAGCAATTGCCTTGAGAATCCGTAACTGATCCAGGGTGAAAGGCAGGTCAGACATAGCAGTGAGCGTGTAAAATTAGTAGCGATAAACTATCGACTCTCATTGACAGTACCATATACCATCGATACTTGGTTCCTGACTGAGATAATTTTGGATTTTGGATTGAAATCCAATCCAATAGCGTCAAACCCCGAACATTTACTAATTTTGACGACGGTGCAAAAATGGCAATAGTGATGCCTTAATCTCAGCATAACAGTGTTCTTGAGGATAATGTGCAGCGGTTGATAAAGTGACCAACTCACCTTGCTTTAAGGATTTAACACTCGCTTGGGCTTGCGCGAGATCGAGCCAAGGGTCATTGATTCCCCAGATAATTTGGATTGGTAGATCTAATTGTGGCAGTCCCATCGTAATTTCAGTTAGGGATTGGGCTAGTCTGAGATTGCGAATAGTCGCCAATAACGATCGACCAGGTGCAGAACTTTTGAGATATGGTTTACGATAGATCTCCAGATACTCATCCTCGATCGCCGATTTAGAGCCAGCTTCTAATGTTCGCTCGACTGAGAGTGGATCTTGAACTAACATTTCTCCCGCGATCGGCAATCCCAATTGTGTTAACTTCCAAGGTAGCTTGGCACCAGTCGTCAGCGGTGCATTGAGAATTACTAACTTGTCTATGCGATCGGGATAACGGATCGCATATTGGATGCCTACAGTGCCTAAAAAGCCCTGAATGACTAACGAAAAGCGATCGATACTCAAACTATCGACCATCCTAGCAAAAGCTGCTACAAAGGCATCTGGAGTGTAGGCAAAATCTCGGTTTTCTGGCTTACAAGAATTCCCAAAGCCAATCCAATCTGGGGCAATTGTCCTGATGCCCTGTTCGGCTAATGATGGCATTAAGCCCCGCCACATCAAACTTTGAGCGGGTAATCCATGCAGGAGGATGACTGTTTGCGGCTGTTCCCCGCTGACTGGTAATTCCCGATAGCACCACTCTAGCGAATCAACTTTAATCAGATTTTTAGTAATTTTAGCCACAATTGGTTCCAGAAATAAGCCATTCTCAGTCTAGACTGCGATCGCCTCTCCGCTCGAAAATAGCTCCCAAAACACCACCACAGATAATCCTACCCCAAAACAAACCGATGGAAACTAAACCACCGTTGCCACCATTTACCCTAGAAACCGCTACAGCTAAAGTACAGGCGGCTGAGGATGCCTGGAATAGTCGCGATCCAGCACGCGTAGCATTAGCTTATACCGAAGACTCAGAGTGGCGGAATCGCTCGGAATTTTTGAGCGGACGCACCAATATTAGAGAGTTTCTGACTCGTAAGTGGGCAAAAGAACTGGACTACCGCCTCAAAAAAGAACTTTGGTGTTTTATGGATGATAAGATTGCGGTGCGGTTTGAGTATGAGTACCACAATGAGGCTGGTGAATGGTATCGGGCTTATGGTAATGAGAACTGGGAATTTGCTCCCAATGGGCTGATGATGCGACGGTTTGCCAGTATCAATGATGTCCCAATTACCGCAGCCGATCGGCAGTTTCGCTGGGAAAGAGTCTAGACTATTGTGTGCCAAGGTAGGGGCAATTGATGAATCGTCCCTACCTTGGGATAAATGAAGAAGCGTAAAAATTGCGGGTAAATTCGATCGAGTTGCCGATCGATCGGTAATAGTAGGTAGAGATACTCGCAATTGTGCTTGGCACAGGCAGCGCAAACGACGGATAGCAAAACTAATTTATTTAAAATGTCTACTACAGCAGTCACCGAAAATCGGACAGTTTTATCCCAACCAGTATTGGGTTCGCGCCGTTTTAGTAACTTTTTTTGGGCGGTAGTCGTCTCCATTGGTGGGATTGGATTTCTACTGGCTGGACTCTCTAGCTATTTCAAAGTTAACTTGCTACCTGTCAGCAATCCGATCGTCCTCTCATTCATTCCTCAAGGGATCGCACTGACTTTCTATGGTGTCGCTGGTACTCTGCTCGCCACTTATCTGTGGGTGGCAATCAGTCTCGATATCGGCGGCGGCTATAATAAGTTCGATCGAGAGGCTGGCGAGATTACGATTTTTCGGAATGGTTTTCCAGGCAAAAATCGTCGGATCGAACTCAAGAGCGATCTGGCTGACGCTCAAGCAGTCAGAGTCGATATCAAAGATGGACTCAGCCCTCGCCGTACCCTCTACGTCCGAATCAAAGGTCGTCGGGAAATCCCCCTCACTCGTATCGGCGAACCGATTTCACTGACTGAGCTAGAAACCCAAGGTGCAGATTTAGCAAAGTTTTTGGGTGTACCACTGGAGGGACTGTAAATTAGTGGATGGTGAATGGCGAAAAGTGCGGTCTTGGGGTCTCCCCAAGTAGAGCACCTTTTCAAGACAGTGAATGGTGGATAAGGTTTAATACAACTCAGGTGTGGATGTAGTTGAATAAAGATAAAATCCAAAATCCCCAAAATTTAACCACCAACTCTGTTTTTCCATTGACTATTCACCATTCACCATTCACCATCCACCATCCACCATTCACCATTGAGGAGTTGAATCCGATGCAAGTTGCGCTCGAAACTGTAATCAGCGATCCGCAGGTAGATATCAGCCAAGGTAGCACCCAACGTCAGCTATCGATCGAAGTATCAGCCCTGGCGGAGCCTGAAGATCGTCAATTACCATTAAATTTATGTCTGATTTTAGACCATAGCGGCTCGATGAAAGGGACACCGCTGAGTACTGTCAAACAAGCGGCGCGGGAATTGATTAACGGGTTGAAACCTGAAGATCGATTATCGATCGTCGCTTTCGATCATCAGGCAGAAGTTGTTGTCCCATGTCAACAAGTCACCGATCCTACAGATATTTTTGCACGGATTGACAAACTGCAAGCGGCTGGCGGTACTGCGATCGATGCTGGGATCAAATTGGGCATCACCCAGCTACTCGAAGGTAGAAAGGATCGGGTATCGCATGGATTTATCCTCACCGATGGGGAAAACGAACACGGTGATGACGCTCGATGTATTAAATTAGCTGGATTTGCCACCGAGAGTAATATCACCCTCAATACCCTGGGCTTTGGTGAAAACTGGAACCAGAATATCCTCGAACAAATCGCCGATACTGCCGCAGGTACCCTCGCCTACATTGCCGAAGCAGCTCAAGCCGTCAGTGAATTTGGACGGATCTTCAATCGGATGCAGTCAGTCGGATTGACAAATGCTTATCTCCAACTAGAATTAAAACCCAAAGTCCGACTCGCCGAACTCAAACCAGTCGCTCAAGTTGCGCCCGATACCATCGAACTAGCTGTCGAGGATGATGGTAATCTTCACATCGTCCGCCTCGGTGACTTGATGAAGGGGCTGTCTCGGGTAATTCTGGTAAATACCTATATCGGACAACTAGCTGAAGGCGAACAAGCGATCGCGACTCTCCAAATCCGCTATGACAACCCTGCCAAAGGTTTAACCAATCTCCTGACGCCACCGCAAGCTGTGAATGTGACTGTCACCCGCAATCCACAACCACAAGTTGAAAGCAAAGTCCAACAACAGACACTCGCACTAGCCAAATATCGTCAAACCCAACTCGCCGAGCAAAAGCTCCAACAAGGAGATCGCGCTGGTGCAGCCACTCTGCTCCAAACTGCTGCTAAAACTGCACTCCAAATGGGTGACACTAATGCTGCTACCGTGCTCCAATCCAACGCCACCATCCTTCAAGGCGGAGAAGATCTCTCGGAAGCAGACAAGAAAAAAACCAGAATTGTGTCGAAGACTATTCTACAGTAGCAACCGCCACATCGATTGGATCGGGCTGACGATCCAATCGATCGCAATAGACCTCCTGTGAAAGTAATTGAACAAAGGCGGACGCGAATCCCTACCCCTACCCCTTACTACCCTCTACCCTCTACCCTCTACCCTCTAATCACAGTTAACCTCCGACTTTCCCAAGAGGTCTATTGTGTTAGAGGGCGAATTTTTCTAACCAGCGATCGATGATGCAGTCGATCGATAATCGGTACAATGCAAGAAATAATCGCGGCTGTAAGTGACAAAAGCAATGCAAAGATTTAATTTAGTCATCTTCAGACAGTTTTGGTCGATCGCCAAATCCTACTGGTCGAGCGAGGATAAATGGAGGGCGCGGGGACTATTATTAGCAGTAATCTTACTATCATTGGGATACACCGGATTGAGTGTACTGCTCAACAACAAGCGAGGCGTACTGATCTCCGCTCTTTCTGCCCATGATGAAGCTAGATTCTGGCAAACAATCCTCATCTTTACGGGGACATTAGTTGTTTATGCACCCCTTTATGCTGGCTATGTGTATTTGCGCGATCGGTTGGGTGTAGAGTGGCGACAATGGCTGACTGGCAATCTGATCGATCGCTACTTTCAGAATCGAGCCTTTTACAATCTCAATTATGCCGAAGCCAATATCGACAATCCCGATCAGCGGATTGCTGAAGATATCAAAAGTTTTACTCACGAATCGCTGACACTCTTGCTGGCGGTAGTCGATTCGCTGCTGGCAATAGTAGCGTTTACAAGCGTATTGTGGGGCATCTCCCAACCTTTGATCTTGTTTCTGGTCATTTATGCGGTTATTGGTACCCTCACGACGGTGGGGGTATTCGGACAGCCGTTAATGCGGCTGAATTTCGAGCGGCTGAAAACAGAAGCTGACTTCCGGTTTAGTTTGGTACGAGTGCGAGAAAATGCCGAAGCGATCGCCTTTTATCAAGGAGAGCAATACGAAGCCGATCGGATTAAAGGCAGGTTTGCAGAAGTTTTTGATAACTTCAAACGCTTAATATTTTGGGAATTAAATCTCAATATTTTAACTAATGCCTACGAATTTATTCCCTTTATTCTCCCTGCAATTGTAGTCGCACCTGGTATTTTCGCAGGTGAATTAGAAGTTGGTAAAGTTACAGAAGCTCAAGGAGCTTTCATTCGGATCTTTTTCTCGCTCAATCTCATTGTGGCGCGGTTTCAATCTCTAACTACTTTTGGTGCGGGTGTCGAACGTTTGTCTAGTTTTCTGGAGTCTTTAGATCTCCAAGCTCCGGTTGTGAATGCGGAAGGTACACCAACGACGATCGAGACTGAAGCGATCGGTAGTGATGAACCGCTGACAGCACAGCGGCTAGAGTTGGCACACATGACGCTGCAAACACCCAACCGCGAACGAACTTTAATTAAAGATTTATCTGTCGAGCTATCAACAGGTGAAGGCTTATTGATCAGAGGGCCGAGCGGTTGTGGGAAAAGTTCTTTACTCAGAGCGATCGTTGGATTGTGGGATGCAGGTTCGGGCAAAATTATTCGCCCGCCATTGGCACAAATGCTGTTTTTACCCCAACGACCTTATATGGTCTTGGGAACATTGCGGGATCAATTGCTGTATCCACACATGGACGAATCAATTGAAGATACTTATTTGAGTAAAATTTTGATTCAGGTAAATTTACCAGATTTAGAACGACAACATGGCGGATTTGATACCGAACAAAATTGGGCGCAGGTATTATCTTTGGGCGAACAACAACGGTTGATTTTCGCGAGATTATTAATTAATAAACCTCGTTATGCAGTTTTGGATGAGGCAACTAGTGCCCTAGATGCTCAGAACGAAAAACAGTTATATCAACAGCTTCGTGATTCTGGCATGACATTTTTGAGTGTCGGACATCGGGAAAGCTTGAGCGATTATCACCAATCAATTTTAGATATATCTACCGATCGATCCTGGTCGCTAACAACCTCAGAGCAAGAGCGATCGCAGAAATAGCAGCTCTGACTCCACTTTTTAGTTACAAATTAGACATTTAGTGTGAATGGTGAATGGTGAATGGTGAGTTACAAATGTCTATTCCTTGGGTGGGAAAGGAGTAGCTCGATTAGCCCATAAGTGCTGGATTCTGAGCTGTAGTGTCAAACTGACTGGTGGTTTTGTAAAGTTCGTACTTGCCGTTGACAGCCGCTGTTCGAGTTCGATCGAGCAGGGCAGTCACTTGGGCTGGAGTCATGGGTTTGAAGGTACGTACTGCCTCAAATGCTTGGTCGAGCAGTTGGATGCTATCGATCCCAGCGATCGTGGTCGAAGTGGGTAGATTTAGCCCATAATGAAGACATTCGATCGGCGTGACGGTGTTGCTTCTGAGAATATATGGGTCGCCCATCGATTTCATCCCCAGCACGCCGATCTGGTTTTTGACAAGTATGGGTAAGACTTGCTTCTCAAAGCTGCGAAAATGAGCATCCATGACATTGAGCGGCATTTGTACCGTATCGAAGCGAAAGTTGTTTTGAGCCGCCACCTGGAGCATTTGGAGGTGAACTAAGGGGTTTTTATGACCTGTAAAGCCGATGTAGCGAATTTTTCCAGCTTTCTGAGCGGCGACGACTGCTTCCATTGCTCCTCCAGGGGCAAAAATGAGATCGGGGTCTTCAAACCGTAGTATCTCATGATGTTGCATTAGATCGATATAATCGGTTTGTAATGCTTTCAAGGATTCGTCGATTTGCATCATTGCGGCTCCTTTGGTGCGACCATCAATCTTGGTCATCAAAAAAGCTTTTTGACGATAACCGCCCTTGAGAGCTGCTCCCATCCAACGTTCGCTGCGACCATTATGGTAGTCCCAAGAGTTATCCATGAAATTGATGCCTCGATCGAGTGCCGCCCGAATTAGCTTGATGCTGTCCTGCTCCTCTCTGATTTTACCGATATGGAAACCACCCAAACCGATCGCCGAAACTTGCTGTCCAGTGCTTCCTAGCAGCCGATAGAGCATTTCACCCTTTTTGGTGCTGGCAGGGGTACTAGCTAATAATGAATCTGCTACCAGCGATGGCTCGACTGGTTCTTCCTGAGCTAGCAGGTGTTTGAAAAGTCCCTCCGAAGCGATCGCCCCAGCAATTAATCCTGAAGTTGCAGTCGTCTTGAGTAAATCTCGTCTGCTAATGTCCATGATGGATATCTCTAGATCGCTAGTTGTGTAATTGCTCGATGTTGGTTGCCAAATGGAGATGTTTTGTTTGTCACTAAAGGCTATAGCGGGATGGAACATCGGCAACTTCTAGATTTTAAAGAGCTAGTTTGACGATCGTATCTGTCTAATGAAGTATTTGAAGTGGATCGATTCCCCCTGAAAAGATCTCAAAGGTGTTCTATAAAGGCATATGGGTCGATTAAAGATTATCTTCACTTTGACAGATAAAATACAAAACCTTTAGTTTTAGGATAAGAAATTGACTCCTAATCTAAGAAAGCAGCGATGGCATCAGCACGTAAAAATGCAGTGGGCATGTTTCCAGAACTTCAGCAAATCGAGTCAGCCATGAGTCAACTCCAAGCGAATGGGTTTTCCATGAACAATGTCTCAATTGTCGATCCCCACGCCGATGGCAATGTGACAGTAGGCAAATTGCAAGATCCAGTTGTAGAATCTCCAGCAGATTTAACCCGTGACAAACCGATCGATCGGATTGGGCATGGAGCTGTGGGCGCGGGGGCAGTGGGAGGTGCGGCTGGTGGCGTAGTTGCTGGGCTGACGACCTTGGCGTTTCCCGCTTTTAGTGGGGCGGTCGTTTTGCTCGGTATGGCTGCTGGAGCCTTTTATGGGGTGGTGTCGGGTGGGTTGCTCAGTAACGAGATCGGGATTACTTTATCCGAGGAGCAAGCCTCACATTACACCGATCTATCGGCACAAGGAAATTACCTGGTAGTAATTAAAGGTACCGCCATCGATATCGATCGAGCTGAGTCGATTCTCAAAGCTGCAAACGTTCAAGAGTGGATGGTGTTCGATCGGGTTTAAGTTATCTACTCTCTTTTTAGTGACAAATTAGACATCCAGTGTAGGGGTGGATGGTGGATAGTGGATGGTGAATAGACGACCGACATGACAGATCGAGATTGTCTATTTTTTGAGAGGTCAGGGAGTATGACTAGTCGATCGATTCAATATATACAACCGAAAAAAATTATGACTAACGAAAAAGCAACTCAATTTCAAAATGCCATTAAACAAGATCCGAGTTTGAAGGCGAAACTTACAGCAGTAAAAGGCGATGTCGAGGCTTGTAGCAAAATCGCCAAAGAGCACGGGTATGACTTAACACCAACAGAACTTCAAGCGGCATTAAGCCAAGAGTCGAATGAAGAATTGGCGCAAATCGTCAATCCAGGTGTCGAACCCAGACAGCAATTAACCTAGAGGACGCTATTAAATTAATTGATAATTGAGGTTTTAGGATTGGGATTGAAATCTCTACTCTTTGTTGATTGGGAAATATTTGATGAGTCTAAAAGCGGCAAAAATTGGGATCGTTGGTGCGGGTAATGTTGGTGCAACGCTTGCGTATGGGCTGATGCTACTGAGGATCGGGGTGACGATCGTTTTATTCGATCGCACCTTGTCCAAAGCTGAGGGTGAAGCATGGGATATCGAAGATGCGATCCCGCTTTGTGCCGATCTTGATGTAGTGCCTACGGATCGTTATGCGGATTTGGCGGACTCGGATCTAATTGTGGTGACGGTTGGCGCACCCAATCAAGCTGGGGAAGATCGACTGGAGATGCTGGGGCGCAACGCGGAGATCTTACGGGCGGTGATGCAGGAACTCGATCGAGTCGCACCGACAGCGATTGTCATTATCGTTAGCAATCCGGTGGATGTGTTGACGCGGATCGCCATTGAAGAATCCCTGCGTCCAGAACACCGGATTATCGGCGCGGGAACTGTACTCGATACCGCTCGACTATGCTATCAACTCGGTAAGCAATTTGATGTCGATCGACAAGACGTTCGAGGGTATATAATTGGCGAACATGGCGACAGCGAACTAATTGTGTGGTCGAGCGTGACGATCGGGGCTATTCCCCTCACCGCCTTTCTCACTCCAGAAATAACGCTCGAATCGCTCAAACAAGGCTACACCGAAGCTACCCGCAGACGCGGTTACGAAATTTTACAACGTAAAGGTCATACTAGCTATGGTGTTGCCACGGTAGTGACTCAGATCGTCGATGCGATCTGGCGCGACGCCAACAAGATTTTTACCGTATCAGTCAGACCCCATCCTGGATATCAGATCGATCGAAGTATTGTCTTGGGTTTACCGTGCATTATCGGCAAACGGGGGATCGAACGTCCATTATTGTTACCACTAAATGCTGAGGAACAAAAATTACTCGATCGATCTGCGTTACGGTTGAGTGATGCGTATGAGAAATTAGTCACCAGTTGACATGCTGGGCGTCTATGCAAGCACCAACGGATTCGCTATGCTAAAGGCAAGGCTAACGCCAACACTGCAAGACGTGCAGTCCAATTTGAACTACCTCTATCAAAAGTTATAGATAATATTATATTTATTTACATAGAAAGATACAGAATATATCCTAGAGTTTCTGCTTTAATTAAGGGTATCAAAAGTAAATTGGAAAGTCTTCATCCATGACTGCAATAGCGATCGAGGTACATAGATTTCAGCCAGCTCAACGCGTCAGATTTGTGGGTGGAGAAGGAATCGTGCGAAATTTGAAACTCGAAACTGGAACATGGAAGTATCTGGTGGAGATGCCAATGGGCGATGAACCAAGTTTTGGTAGAGTAGGTGCAGAGACAATGGTATTACTTAGCGAGACAGAATTGCGTGCAGCATGAACCAAAATCGCAGCCATTAACAGGACTACTAGTTGCGTCAATCATCGTGGTACTCTGGCTCGGTAGCTGGATATCCCTCTTATTTACAGATATTACCAAGTTGACACCCTTGCTCATTTTAGTGGCAATTGTCGGGCGCACGTTTATCCAGACGGGATTATTTATCGTCGCCCATGATGCCATCCACGGAGTAGTAGTTCCAGGAAATCGACGATGGAATCAACGGATCGGACAATTTGCGCTGATGCTTTACGCGTTACTACCTTATCAGAAACTCGCTCTCAATCATGGGCAGCACCATCAGCAGCCAGGGCGGGTAGGCGATCCAGACTTTCATGATGGCATTCACTCCAGTATCTTTCGCTGGTATCTAAAATTCATGATCGGATACCTAGACAATAGACAACGGATCGTCTTGTTTTTTGGGATCGGGGTGGTATTTCATACCCTTAATTTAAAATTTCACGTACCGATCGCCAACCTATTTTTGTTTTGGATCTTCCCGATCGTATTTAGCTCGATGCAGTTATTTGTATTTGGCACTTATCTACCACATCGTGGCTCCACAAGTGATGCCGAAATCGCGGCAAATTCTCACAACGCCAGCAGCAGCAATTATCACCCGATTTTATCATTCTTAACCTGCTATCACTTTGGTTATCACTGGGAGCATCACGAATATCCCTTTCTGCCTTGGTACGGCTTACCAGCCGCCCGTCAAGTGACTAACGCCGAACAGTAACACGGAGCAAATATTCATGTCGGCAAAAGTTGCACTGGTAACGGGACAAATCACGATTAATGATGGCGGTTCGTTTCTATTGACGGCTGCGGATGGCTCGATCGACGATCTCCGCGCTCAAGGATTTTTTGTCCGCGATACCCGCCTGATTTCTTACTACGGACTCTCGATCGACAGGAAACCACTGACTCTACTCACTTCTAGTGCGATCTCTCATCGAGTGGCGCGGTATGAGTTTACTAGTCCCAAATTGTTGACAGCGCATGGGATCGTACCAGCCAAAAAACTGCTAGTCAGTCTGAGGCGCGACATTATGGGTGGAATGCACGAGGATATCAGTGTCACCAATCATCATCAAGAACGCGTCGAAATTCAGTTAATGCTGGCAATTCGTTCGGACTTTGTGGATGTTTCGCGGGTTAAAGCCCAAGAATTTTATACAGAAGGTCGGATGGAGACAACTTGGGCAAACGATCTGCTCACAAATACCTACTGCAATGGTTCGTTTAGTAGGGGTCTGCGGATTCAATCCAAAGGCGCAAGTTCGCCCCCGCGCTATTCTAATGGTCGATTGGTGTTCGATATTGCCCTCGATCCTGGTGAGAGCTGGCATACCTGCATCAACTATATCGCCTTGGTAGATGGCGAAGAACTAGTGCCAAAACATACCGATGCGGAGACCGATGCGACTCCAGCAGGCGAACAGATGGCTAGCTATCTAGAAGTGGCAACTCATCTACGCTCTTCCAATCGGGAAGTCGAGCAAACCTATTACCAAGCCCTAACCGATCTAGCCGCATTGAGAATTCCAGTCGATGGCGGTGGTAACACAGTCTGGATTCCAGCCGCTGGCATTCCCTGGTTTGTCGCTATATTTGGGCGAGATCCATTGATTACTAGTCTGCAAACGATGTCTGTCGCACCAAATCTCGCCCAGGGGACACTGCTGAAATTAGCCCAATTACAGTCAGCCGAATTTAATGATTGGCAAGATGCTGAACCTGGCAAGATTTTGCACGAACTGCGGCGGGGAGAACTCGCACAACTCGATCGAATCCCTTCGGCACCTTATTACGGCGCGATCGATACCACTCTATTATGGATTATTACTCTAGCTGAAACCTATAATTGGACGGGCGATCGGCAACTGCTCGATGACTGTAGTAAACCGCTAGCAAAAGCACTGCACTGGATCGATAAATATGGCGACTTCGACGGCGATGGTTTTGTCGAGTATTGCAGCCGCTCAAAAAATGGTATCCAAAATCAAGGGTGGAAAGATTCGGGAGATGCAATTCGGGCGGCAGATGGGACGATCGTGAATGCGCCGATTGCCCTGTGTGAGACTCAAGGACAGGTCTATGACGCTTGGTTGAGGGCAGCAGATCTCTACGATGTGCTGGGCGAGTCAGACCGCGCTCGATCGCTCCGCCAGCAAACCGAGCAGCTCTACGTCAGATTCAACGATCGATTCTGGATGGAGGATGAGGGTTTTTATTGTCTGGGATTAGATAGTAATAAACAGCAGATTCGATCGATCGCTTCCAATGCTGGACAGTTGCTCTGGTCGGGGATCGTCCCCCCAGAGCGGGCACACCAAATGGTGCAACGATTGTTTCAGCCCGACTTATGGTGCGGTTGGGGAATTCGGACACTTTCAGCCAAACATCCCGCCTACGACCCGATCGGCTACCACACAGGCAGTGTTTGGGCGCACGACAACTCATTCATCGCCGCCGGACTCAAACAATATGGCTACCACACCGAAGCCAACCAGATTGCCGAAGGAATTTTTGCAGCAGCTAGTTCATTTCAATCCAACCAGATGCCCGAACTATTCGGCGGCATCGCGAGATCGCCAGAAAACTTTCCCGTTCCCTACGTCGATGCCAACATCCCCCAAGCATGGGCAGCCGGATCGATGCCCTGGCTGATTAGCACGATGTTGGGATTACAAGCTGATGCCCCAAATCGACGATTACAAGTCCAACCAATGCTACCAAGCTGGTTGCCAGACCTACAACTTACCAATATCCACGTCGGCGATGCCCAAGTAGACTTAGACTTTTGGCGCGAAGGCGATCTCACCCACTGGAAAGTCGTGCGTCAAGTTGGCGAATTAGAAGTCATCGATCTTCCCGATTGCCGAGGAGGATCGCAAGTTAGCAATTTATCATCACCGTAATTGCGATCGTAATTATGGTAGTGATAAATCAACAGAACATCTATTCAGACTACATCCTAGCCCAAAAACTCGAAATAAAATCTAGAATAAAGTGAATGCCGCACCACGCTCCACACAGATCGAACCTTACGCAG
>NZ_JBGSQZ010000280.1:0-31769 GCF_041737865.1 Chamaesiphon sp. | reverse complement strand
AGCTTTTTAATATCTTCTTCGACAAAATTTATTTTCAGCATTAGACTCGATCTCTTCAACACCACTCCATTTACCATAGTATCTCACGATCGCTAATAATCCCTACTGTAAAAGTCTAATTGCTAGCCGTGCTTAGTATATTTAAAATTGGACTATATGAGTTTTTAGTAGCCGCCCCAAATAGTGCTATTCTGTCGTATCCAATTGTGGACGGTATTGTATATGCTGCTGATGGAGTTTCTGTGGTTGGGAGTGAAACGAACAATTGAGGTGGTGACGATGGGAGTGTCGGTACCGATGGTAGCGATGGAAGTGTCGGTACCGATGGTAGCGTTGGCAATGTTGGCAATGGCAATAGTTTACTTGCAACAGGTTTAATGCTCATTGGTAGTAGAAAATTGGCTTGCTTCTCATTAGCTGGGAGCGGTAGGGGTAAAGGAAGGAAGTAAGGTGTAGCTTGACGACCGAGAAAGAGTACGTCATAACAGATGCGGAAATTAAGCGTCTGTTGGATCGTTCCGTTTTTGACATTAGGGGACTCAGCCGACCATTTAGAACCGCAGTTGTTAATGCCGATGTATGGAATTTCAAAACCCGAAGGTTCGCGCATTCCAGCAGCAGTAGTCAGCTCTCCCAGTAATCCTTCACCACCCTTGAGCCGTAAACCAATTGGCGAAATCGTTCCATTATAGGGATTTAGGTCGCTATTGGGAGCGATAGCACTCAGTAATTCGACTGCATCGCAGTTTTTGCAGGGGGCGTTCGGCTCTTTGTTGCTACCTGCAAAAACTTTGTCGCCTTTACCAAGATTTAATTCTTTTTGCCCTGAATGGAGCAAATCGAATTTCATTGATACCATAAATGAAGGGATAACGTCGATTTTGATAAACTTATCCCAACTTAGATCGGGAATTCCAGGAAGATCGCTTACAAGTACCGTATCAAGACCGTCGATATTAAATCCATCAAGGGGTAGCTTGCCGATACCAGGATACTCGCCGTATGGGGTGCCGATTATGCCAGGAAGATTTAAAGTTGGAGTGTTGCCTAGTACGTCCATCGGCAGGGGGATTTTCCCCAGCAGACCACTGGCAACATCCGCGACCGATTTGGATGGATCGACAGCACCCCAGCTCGGAAAAACATCGCCAACTTTTAAGCCAGCGATTTGGGGATTGGCCGAGACAATCGAGGCAAAAGGTAATTTCCCAACAAAGGGTAGGGCAGTTAAATTAGCATTGGTTAGAGCACTTAAATCGCCACCAGATTCGATAATCGCCGATTGTGGGGAGTATTTACTCGCTCCCATAATCGAAGCGAGTGCGCCTGGAATGGCTTGAGTAAGCGGCGTTCCGGCAGTGTATGAAAAGCTGGGAATTTGCGGTACGAGCGGGTTGGCAGTATATGTTACAGATGCCGTTGTGGGCGGACTATTCGCAAATGTAGCTTGAGAGAGAGCTTTTTGAACTCCAGCTAATTGTTCTCCGCTTTGGATATCGCCAGTCTCGGCGCGAACGGGCAGCGATAGATAACTGCTTGTAAATAAGATAGCCAGAAAAAGATTACGCCAAATCATGTTACATTAGCTCCTGAAAAATAGGAAACACGGACTCTTTTAAAAATATATAAACACTCAAGCCGCCTGTGAAAGTATGGTAAGCAGCTACCAAAGATGTCGAGTAAACTGCCGATCTCATTGTCGCCATGAAAATTGTGCGACGATTTCTGTGAAACCACTGCCCGATTTCCAAAGGAGGACGCTGCGCGAAAGATGCCGAACGATGTTGTCTAAAAGTATTACTTCGCATTTATTTAGTGTTTTGTTGAGTAGTTGGGGTCAAATAACGCGCCACACCGTATATTCCAGAGATAGTTCCAAAGAAAGCAGCTAAAAATGTGATGATGACAACTGCTCTAAGGGCATAAAATTGTATTCGCTGCCAATCTTGCCCGTTCATATTTATTTATTTTTTCGTCGATCCTTGGGAACATAGTAGCGGATGGCATCAAGTACTCTCACGTAGATTTCAAATGACAAAGTTAAAATAATCACAATCGGAATTACTCCAAGTATAAAAGGTCTAGTCTGCCCCGTATTTTCGATAATATAAGAATGTATCTGCTGTGAAATTTGCTGATTCATCTAACGAAATGTATAGGTCTAATTCTCGATCGCCACCTTCGGACAATCATTACTTAATTAACAGCCAGTTATTAACTTATCTGGATAGATTTAATTTGAAGTTGTTGCCTGTTTTCGAGTGGATGTGGGATAAGCAGGTCGATTGTTGTAAAAATCTGTCGATCGATAGTTTGGGTTACTAAGAATTGCCACCGGAGAGAATGTCATAAGACTATCGGTAACTTGTTTGACTTTGACTACATTCACCGCTAGAACGCGCTTTTTCCCCAAACGGTCGTAGAGGATCACTTTAAGCGAAGCATCAAGATAACGACCGCCAGGACGGGCACTAATATTCAACAGAGAAGCATTGACGCATTTATTGTTAGTGCAACCATCGGTTGTAATTACAAATGAATCGCGGAAGCGTTCGGGATTATCAAAAAATATCCGCTCGATTCGTCGATCGGTTGCCGACCAATCAAGTAGCTGTCCGATATTTTCGGATACGCTGGCAGTCACGTACTCGCTTTGCAAGGACATTGTGCCAGCATTAACAGGAACATGAGGAAATAGCAGTGAAAGCAGTAATAAAAATGGAGTTTTACTTAATACCATAATTACCTTGGGTAGTTTGGATTATTATTGGTTGAATTGGAGCAGTCGGATAATTAGGGTTGACAGTTGGAGGTTGAATGGGTAGTTGGGTTGCAGTCCCTGGGGGTTGAGTTGGAACGACAGTGTAATTAGGAACGATCGGAAGCTGAGTAGGTAACTGGGTTGATGTTCCTCGCGGTTGAGTTGGAACAGTCGTATAACTAGAATCAATGGTTGGAAGGTGTGAGGGTACCTGGGGTGAAGTTTCCAAAGGCTGAGGCAACACGCTCGATTGCTGTCCTGGAGAAATATAGAAAGGATTGGGTAAAGCAACATTCGCCCCACCGGAATTAATAACCGATTGAGTGAACATTGGATCTATTGGTGTTTCTACAATTAATGCAGTTGTTGCAGTATCTAAACGAGCGATGTTTGGTATTGAAGTGGGTTGGTAATTTTGGGTCGAACTTAGAGCTTGAGGAGCGGTGCTATCGGTAGGAATTTGGAATGTAGCAGCTTGGGCGACGTATACGCGCATTGAAGTACCAGGGAGTAAGTA
The DNA here is from genome assembly GCF_041737865.1 of Chamaesiphon sp. NCBI lineage: Bacteria > Bacillati > Cyanobacteriota > Cyanophyceae > Gomontiellales > Chamaesiphonaceae > Chamaesiphon > Chamaesiphon sp. The sequence continues at coordinate 28,491 of NZ_JBGSQZ010000280.1, read as the reverse complement.
GCCGACTTTGCTCATCTTCTCTACCTTATTGGCAAGACTGTTAGCGCGGTTAACTTGCAGGTTAGCCAGTGGATTAAAAGCTCCCTTAAATAAAGCACCAAAAATATTGGGGCTACCGTTATTTTGAGTAACAATCGAGGTACCTAGTCCGACGGAGACGCTACTGCTGTTGCCGCTATTGACTAGCACGTTGCCAAGTTCAGCCGCGCCGCCGAAGATTGCTGCGCGAGTATCGGCTCCGGCAAGCTGAGAGCCGTTAACCTCTCTAATTTGGGCGAATAGTGGTTGGTTATCAGTTCCGGTAATCGCGAAGGCTCCTGGCGGGATTAAAATTTCGGTATTGCCGTAAGTAACTTTTTTAGACACTGCTTGGATCATCCCGTTATCAGCGATTTGTAACTCAAACTCGATTGCGGTACCGATAGGTAGATGCCAACCGGAGCCAACTTCGATCGATCGATCGATCGTTACTGTTGCTAAGGCTTTTGCGTTTTGGACGATACCTTCTCCATTGGAAATCAGAGTGTAGAAAGGAGTTACCAGTTTTCCAGACACTACTTGACCGACTGGTAGGCGCAGAATGGGAGACATGGCGTTGCCTCCAGCAAGCGCGAGTGGTCGATCGGTTAGCTTAGTGGTATTTGGATCGTTAGGAGCTGTAATACCACCATAGTTAGAGAGAGTCGATGCTTGTTCCCATTCCAGTTTTGGTTGTTGGATGGTCGATGGGTTTAGTGCTACCGCAGGTTGGAGTATTCTGGGTGATTGAGCCTTGGCGATCGCACTCCGGCGGGCGACTCGTGCTGGTTGTGGTGTAAAGGCTTTTGCCAAATTTCCATTTCTTTGACTGCGGAGCGATCCTTGATTTCTTTGCTCGTTGGCTGTTTGGGCGCGAGCCGCGAGCTGTTGTAAATTCTCACGCTGGCGAAATTGGCGCGATGATGCTAACTGGGATGTCTCCTGCTGTTTCTGTTGCTGTAGAGCTGCCAACTGGGATGTCTCCTGCTGGCGAGATTGACGTAAGGCTGCCAGTTGGGATGTCTCCTGCTGTTTCTGTTGCTGTAGAGCTGCTAATGCGGCTTTGTCACTCTCTGAAGACTGCATTTTATCGATCGGTTTAGCTTCTGTAGCGGTCGCGATTGGGGCCGTTGTAGACGGGCTAAGGCTGCTAGGATTGGATGCTAAAGTTTTAGCTCGCTCGGCATTAACTTTCTCTCGCTCGGCACTAACTTTAGCCGCATCCTCTTTTTGCTGCTGCATCACTAGCTTGGTTTTTAGATCGGCAACCTCTTTTTGTTGTTCGTCAGTTGACTTAACTGACTGTTCGGTCGCTGTGAGAGAATCTGGTTTCTTGGCAGCTTGTTGTGTAGTACTGCCAATACCCCAGAGAATCAGCATAGTTGCAACGCCTAAAGTGCTGAATAATGCCAATCCAATCAATAATATTTGGATTTTTGGATTTTTTTCTGGCGGCTGCGAATCTTTTTGCAAATCTACAGCACCAGTAGCTTTAGATTCCGCTTCTTCAGACAAATCCCCAGATTTTGGTAAGACTATTCCCATTTGCTGAGACACTTTTCCGAGTGATAGTTTTTCCGGTAACATGTAATTTCTCCTTAATACCTATTGCGGGTTAACTATTTAATGTTGGTAATCGAGATAACTTCTAGACCTTCAGCACGAGCCATTTGAGCTGCCTTAGCAATTCCAATATCTTCATATTTACGAGTGACCTCCGATAATATTGGCGGCGGCACTGCCCTAACGGTCATTTCGACATTGATATTTAGCTTTGTGGGCTGTTGGTCGCTGCTACTAGCGATTAATTGAGTGCCAGCAACTTTAATTTTCCATTTACCAAAACCTAGAGATTCTGGTTCGCCAATTTGTTCGACTAAATATACTGTTTGGATCGAACTATTGCCATTCCCCTGCACGATTGATTGGAGTTCGCTTAATTGTTTGCGATAGCTATTTGCAAATTCTGGGTCGAGGGCGAGAGTATATCGATAAGCAGTAGTTGGAATTCTTCTTCCCCCTTCTATAGCAATGCCAGGATCGGGGATATTTCCCTTTTCTGGCAGCGTATTTCGCCACGTATAGATACCAGTCATCGTTTTCTGCGCGAAAAATTTAATCAAAGTGGAAGAACGATCTGTTCCTGCGAAAAATTCAAGTGCTTCTGTTTCACCATTACCTCTAGTAATAAATGTTGGCATCGACCTAGAAATAGCGGCGAACAACATGCCAATAATAGCTACTCCAAAGCAAATATTAATAGCAAGTAGCCCGAAGGCGGCGATCTTCCAGCCAGCGATAATATTTTTTGAACTGATTGTGGCAGCATTATCTACAAGATATTCTTCCTTTGGTAGATCGGCAATCGGATCGTGAATAACTATTGCTGATAAAGGCTCCTCGTTTACTGGAGTGTAGTTTGAAATTTGTCTGATTTTCATCATAGACCTCAATCGAAAGTTAAAATACGAGCTTTTTAGCACTGTTCTAGATCTAGTTTCCCCTCATTTCTATAGCCATTGTGTCAATTAGCACGACACAATGACTTTCGCAAGTAGTCAATCGTTCAAAATAAAACGATTGCTATGTTTACAGGCTACTTAACCCCTCCTTTTAAAAGTCCAGCCATCTCACTACTGAGTTGCGCCATAAGTTGTAGAATCCCAACTCCTCCACCTGTGGCAATCAATCCGGCAATTATCGGTGCGCCAATAGCATAGCTAAATTGCAGGCTATACGCTGGTAGACTTCCTGCCATATTCGCACCGATAAAACCAATTAAAGCACCCAAAAATGTCAGCGAAAACTTGAAAATGCCTAATCCCCACAAAGATGCAAACCAATTTATCAGCGGTTTAGTATTCATAAATGAAAATGCCAATGGAATTGGCAGCGCAATAATTGACAGAATCATACCTTCTTGAACCGTGTCGGCAAGAGCGGAAGTCCAGCCATCTAGAACTAAACTCAGAAATTGGTCTTTCAACCATTTTTCCGGCTCGGCAAAGATTTTCATCAAATCTCTAACTCCTTTACCAAAGTCAAAATTGCCGTTATCTGTACTTAAACCAGCCTCCGCAGTAGCCAGATCGTTGGCAAGATCGGGACTCTTTACTGAAGTTTTAGCTGCTCCGATCATTGCCTTTAGATCTCTATTACAATCGATGTATGTTTGATTTGGAATCTGATTTCCTAGCTTCGCAGGATCGGAGTCGTCTACAGTTTTGGGGATATCTATACATACTCGAACTTGATTGCTGATCGCCTTAATCGTGTCGCTATCAGTTTTAATTGCTGTGACTTCAGCATTTGCACCGATAATAAGTTTTGTGTTGGCTGCTATCTCGGCATCAATCCCTCTAATCATTGCATAGTTACCAATTGCAAAAACACGCGCTGCATAAGCATCATTGACAAAGAAGAATGTGATTAGCAGTAGTGTTAAAATCTTTAGTGTATTGTTCTTGAGAAAGTCGTATGACAAATCGGGTAGAACTGGGACGATCCAAAATAATACCCCTACCCCAGCAATCAGCTTAAATGGAGATACAATTGCGCCCCAAAAAGTGTCGGTCATTGACGATCCGTCGCCAACTAGTAACTTCTGAATTATTTTGTTTAATGCGGCTCCATAATTATTTGCGATTGTAGCGGGATCTGTAGAAGCTAGAAATATAGAGCCATCGAAATTGGTTAACAGATTAATATCAATTCCCATAGTAGTTAAAAGAATACTTATTTAATATATTTGCGTTTGCTACTGGCAAGTGCAAACGTGCTTGTACTTAATAATTAATAAAGCCAGCAAATATTACTTGATGCACACAGGTGAGCGCGAGCTTTATCTTGGTTAGCCTCAACATAAGTATTAGCAAGAGCATTCTTCTCTGCACTAATTCGCTTTTGCTCGTCTTCGGCGATATTTCGTTGTTGCGTTAAGGCGTTATACTTGGCTTGAACGTCATTTTGAGACAATATACCAACGCCGATTGTATTAGCACTTGTAGCTGTAACCAGCGATTGTGCGCCAATGTTTCCGATGGCTGCTAACTGTTTAAAACTACTACCTGCACTAGCAATATTTGCTCCTTGGTTAGCGGCAACAGTCAAAGTAGAATTACTACTTTCGCCATTAGCATTTATAATTGAAGCCGTTGCTTCGCTATTATTTTGACGTTGAGCTTCGGCAACGCTAGTTGCAGATTTAACTTTACCCAGATCGATCTGAGATACGACGGCACTAATATCTAAGCCTTTGCCATTAAGTAAGTTAGAAGCCTGATAAGCAATCATCTTGCCTGTCGGATCGTTAGTTTTGATACTGCCGTCGGAATTTAAGGGTTGAATTTTACCTCCTGCATCTAGTCCCCAGCTACCAAAGTTAATCCCCACGCCAGTACCGCCATTAATCCCTGCCGCAACTTGTCCGATTTGAGCGATCGTGGGTTTCTGACCCGACAATACACTTTGAGCGATTGGTAAGTATTTCGATGCAGTTGTTAAAGCTGAAGCAATATTGGGATCTAGCCCTGGAAATGCACCAACAATCCCGCTAAAGATGCTAGAAAGACCGCCACCGCCGGATAGAATCGACTGGATACCCTGGGGATTAAATGCTGGAATTGAGTTGCCTAGATCGATTGAATTTCCAGATAAGATCGAGTCTGGAATTACCATTGACGGTTTCAACGTTGCAGCACTAGCTCCAGAAATCGCGGCGATCGGTAAGATTACGTTACCGAAGATCGTTAGTAATAAAGAATGTCTTTTCATAATTTTTTCTCAATTAGCGATAAGGGTTAATTCGTTAATCCGACCGTTTTGCTCTGCCATGCGAGCTTTGCGCTCTTGCTGCTCGTCGATATTGTTAGCGGTTAGAGCTACCAGCGAGGGCGGGAGGTAAATCCGTGCGGCAGTAAACCGATCGTCTATTTTGAGCAGCCACTGGCTGGAGCAAGTGGCTTTATCTGGCTCAAAATCTTTGCTGGCATTAGGCAATGCCAATGCTTCGGGGACTCCCAGTAATTTAGGATCGCAATACTCAGCAAGGGAGTCACCTATTCTGCCGATGAGGTGATAAGAGAGTGCGTCTTTGATTTTCTTCCCTCCTGCACTGTTATAGACGCTGCTCGGCTCCTGCGCGGCAATCATTAGGCGCATTCCGGCTTTGAGTCCGTTTGCTGCAACTCGACCGACGCAGAGTGAGAGCGGAGCTAAGTCAAAGGTGATTGAAGCTTCGTCGATAAATAGCAACGAACCCTTGCCTTGTGCCGAGACAATGGCTCGCCGCATGGCTGCTGCGTACATAATCGTGCCGAATACCGCCGCGTCGTCATTATTACTAACCCCCCGCATGGCGATCGTCATTAACTGACTATCGAGTTTGACAGAACTCGGAGAATTTATAGTCTTACCGTAGGAGCCATCGATCCACCGCTGTAATTGCAGTTGGATCGTGCTGAGAGTATCGATATCGTCAGCGGTTGCTTCTGGAAGATTGATGCGTTCGATCGTGCAGAACTTCTTGAAGTCTGAGAGGATGGGGTAATCTTGCCAAGCTCTAGAGCCAATCCCCCCATTAATCGCTCGTTCGTACCGGATTAAGATCCGTTCGTCTTTGAAGAAGTTTTTGATCGCAGTTGTCAGCATCGAGATTACTTTAGTGCTACTCACGCCTGGAAGTTCGCCCTTCCAACCTAAGACCATTGAAGTTAGAATTTGGAGGATGAAATCTTCGTTCTGCCTTCTCATGTCCTGACGTGTATCGGGATCGATATCTTCAGCGAGGAGGGGAGTTTCAAAGAAGTTAAGGGAATCGTTAAAGACATCGATATAAGCCCCACCCATGTGTTTCGTAAATGCCTGGAACGAACTAGCCTCCTTGGTTGGCGGCTGATCTAAGATCGTAGTCGGAATTTCTTGGCTTAGTGCTTTGTGAATGTTGAATGCTGCATACAAGGTTTTACCAGATCGAGTCTTTCCCCAAATGGCAGTGTGGCCCATGTGAGTGAAGGGGTCGAAATAGATCGGCGAACCTCCTTTATTGGCGATAAATTCGATGCCAGATTTGTGGGCGTTGACTGTTGTTACCAATGGAAAGTAAGCAGCGACGATTTCAGGGCGTTCGCGATCGCGCCTGTCGCGGACATCCACTAGCATCGACTTGGCATAAAATGGTAGGGATGATACCCACAGCGAATCAGAGGTATCTACTTCCAGCAGCAGGATCGCTGGCGATCGGAAATGCGAGCAGAAGTCACGAGCGGCGAAGTGCATCTCCTCCAATGTTTCTCTGTAAACAAACATACAGACCGAAAATTCGACGCTCGTATCGCCACCAATTAACATCCGCTCGGTTTCGAGGGCTTCTTTCAGCTCCTCATCAGCCAAAACATCAACTTGTCCTTTTTCCTCTGTTTCTTTCTTGCGGTAATGATTTTGGCGGATGAGCTGCTGGTTGTTGTACCGAACACCGATCGCTTGGGGACGCGATAGCTCTAGCACGATTCGATAATCGTGAGCCTGGCCGATTGCCATCAAATTTGATAGATAATGCAGTTGAACTTCCTGGTACGACTCATTACCTGCTTCTTCAAAGACTTTGGGTTGGAGTTTCAGCAAAAGACTGCCGACATGCCGCCGATCTACTGCGATGTGGTCGCGATTGGAAGATGGCACCGCAGTAGGATAGCGCATCATTACGGTAGTTGGATGCAGTTGCGTCCTCACGTTTTCGCCAATCGTCCCATTTTGCAAATTAAATTCAATTAGTTGCGGTGCTGGCTCCGGTTCGAGTTCTTCGATCCGATCGTTGAAGCGATTTAGTTCTTTCCAGCAATGCTGCCATACTTCCTCACCAGACAGGGGAGTGGCTTTGAGCTGAAGTTTATCTCTAAATAAGTTAGACCACTCAAAAAAGCCCTGCTCGTAGGCATTTAGGAGAACTTCATCGATCGTTTGTTGGCGAATTTCTTCGATTGCACCGGACAGCCTTTGATACCAAAGGGTACCAAATTTGATAATTTTCTCAATTAGCTTTTGCTCTCGCACTCCCAGATCGGGAGTAAAAGTGCCCATCAAAAATACCTTGTGAGGGCGACGTTGACCGCTAATATCGAGATTTTGCAAAATTAGCATTTCCTCAGCAATTAATGTCTGCGCTTGAGGCGATGCCGTTTCAAATTGGGCTATTAATTCATTGAGGCGGTCGGTACGATCTGAGAATGATTGAAACTCAACGCGCAACTTCTCGCCGATTGGTAATTCGTGACTTAAAGATGAAACTGAATTAACGATCGATCTCGCTGCCACCTCGCCAAAATCATCATGAATGCCTGGACATTGCCAAATAAATCGCAATTTATATTCTGGAGAGTCTACTTTACTGCTGGTGTTCATTAGTAAAGCACCAACTTGTGTACCATTTGGCAAGGTATAGTTGATGATACTTTGCAAATGTGTTGAGGTTTCTAGCGGGTAGAGCAGCTTCTTCTTTTTGCCCAAGCCTTGATGCTTTAATTTTCTGAGTTCCCGCTCTGGTTTTTGGGATTTGTTGCTTTCCTTCTTTTTCATAACCGATCGATAAATTAAAGGATTAAACCAAGTAATTAATTCGCTGAAGCGGTGGCAAAGTCCGCATCAGTTACTTTTTCCTGAAGCGACGGTCTATAAACTTAGATGTCAAATCTGATAGTGGCGATCGATAGTTCAGGCACCCTCTGGTGTAATTTTTTGGTTCCCTATTTCTCGCGAGTACATCTGCCATCCCATCCTTCAGTGATAAGATGGCAGTAAAAAAGAATGTGACAAAGAGGGCGGCAACGATATTAGCTGGAACGTGAAAGTAAACTAAAAGTAAAGAGATAAATACAATTAGAGCTAATACAATCGCGACATCGCGAGGAATGCCCATCATCTTCGCTCTACGTCTTAACGCCCGATTGACCTCGATTCGTGTTTTTCTTTCCATATAAACAGATGGAAACAGTTGTAGCTGTGGGAAATTTAGTCCAGAAATTATGCACCCGTGAACATATATGTTACGATTCTATCTGTCGTAATCACAAGAATTACGAGTACGATAATATTTAGCATGGGTTTAACTATCCCCGAAAAGTTTTCCCGGTCGTATTCTTGATACCCCAAATAAGCCTGCCAGATTGCTACGCCACCAACTATAAGCAGCACAGCCCAAGGAATAAGATTCGCAATAGCAGTGAAAAGAGTGGTAAACAGTGGCCCCGCAACTGGAAATCCAGCCATTATTGCCGTTATTTTAGTAGTTGAGTAGGTTACAAAGGCATCGTAGATTGGGGCTGCATTAGCTTTAGGAGCTAAGTTCCCTCCCCAAATAATCGCAGTGAAGAAGCCTATTAAGACATAACGAACTTGTTTCCAAGAGATTTTACTTCTGGATTTGACAAGCGAATTTGCGTAGTTCATAGTAGCACCTTAAATTTCACAATGTATGTAGTAACTATATTCTCGGTAAGCCTTCTGAATTGCCAAGGATATGCTCGTGCAGTTATCGGCACTACTAGAATCACTTCCTACTGAATGACAATTAACATAGCATCAGTACTTCAAATTCAACAAGTGCCCAGATTGGAAAAAAAATGTCTGAGAATAAGCCATCAGTATAGGATATTTGGGTACTTTTTGTTTGACGCAAACGAGGCTCTGACAAAGATTGAGCTATTTAGAAAAATAAGAAGAACTGCTTTAAGCATCTACGGTTCGCAAAAAATCCCGCAAAAAATCCCGCAAAAAATCTTGTAAAAAATCCCGCAAAATACCTCGTAAAAAATCAATTCGATATGTTAATGAACTTTATTGTTTGATATGCGCTAGGAAAGCAAGATTGCATCTGCTAACATTCTTGAAAAATTATACTACGGCAAAATACCGATTTTTAAGCAATCGTCACCGTACCAAAGCCAATCTACTTTCAGCCATTTAGCTTACGACAAATATCGTTGCAAGGTAGCTTTTAGCTCTCTTGTCAATTTATTACGAATAGCTATAGGAGATTTTAACCAACAATTATTTCCGTATGAAAGCAATTCAGAAATAACTATTTGACTTGTATATATTTCTCTAACGATTGCTACACCTTCAATATTTTGATATTTACTTTGGATACTTGTAACGTCCATGTGGCTTGGAACGTAGCTTGAATAAAATGCAGAACTGAGCCAGAATTCAATCTTAGCCGTTGGCATAAGCTTAACCCAAGGACGACTACTTTGGTGTATGGCTACGATCCGATCCAAGTCAATCTCCCAATTGTAACCAATTTTACTAAATTCTTGCCGATTTAAACGATTGGTATGTGCTTGTAGTATGTATTTACCCCCACGATTGAGTGCGAGATTAGCTGAAAGGATGTCATGATAGCTAACAGATTCCAAGTTTTGAACTTGAACTGTAAAAGTAATACATTTATCGATGTATCCAAGTAATACATTGCGTATCTCGATCGCTTCATCAGTCGATTGCTCTGGAATTAACGTGTATTTCTTGCTACCAAAGTCAATTAGTAATTTGCGAATATTTCCCTTGCCCGCTCGGCTATACCCAAGACTAGCAGCCGTTTTCTGTAGGTATTGTTCGCAGTGCCTCGGAACTGAAATATGAAGCTCGACTGACTGAGAGCTTTTGTTAATAACTTCAGACATGGATTTTAAGAATTATTCTAGATATTTATAACTTAAAAGTTAATCTTGTAACTATTCAAGTTTGAATTTATACAAAGTCTGGTAAGTTGAGTACTTAGTATCCAACCTACTTTAGATCTACAAGTGGAATTTAAGTATTAGCCGTGTTAAATTGCTAGCAAAGGATTAAGTGTGATGGGAAAGATGGCTCCTATCATTGTGCAGGAGTGCTTTCACAGATTAAGTAGGGTCGATCGGAAAGTCAGTAGAGCCTTTACAAGAACATCAAGCTTAACTGTGTTGATTCCTGAAAAGGTGCCAAAATCGACGTTTTAACATTCAGCGACGATACTTGGAGTTTCGGTCGGTTGAAGTAACATTTATTACTAGACAGAAATTCTACCGATCCAATCTTCAATTGGACGCGGAGACTATTTAAACATAAGCACGAATTACCTGCATTCCAAATGTAGGTGACTAATGCGAAAGAGGTTTAATCGATCGTAATAGAGGATGCCCTTAATAACGCAACTGTCTAAATCATGAACAGAAAACTAATGTTAGATGAAGCAGAAAACCGCATCCGCGAACTTTTGCATAACAAGTCTGATGAGGAGCGACACGAACTTTGGTCGCTTTGCCGTTTAGTTGATGAGAAAAACCTATGGCTGGGTAGGCACAAGAACTTCATTGCCTGGATGAAAAATCTGGGGATTGGTAGTTCTACAGCATATCAAATGCGAAGGGCTGGAAAAGCAGTTGACATTTTAGCAGTAAATCCCAATTTTAAGGCTAGCAATCTACCAATGCCAACCAAGCTCTCGCTAGCTGAAAACCTCTCATCCTATCCTCCCTGTCAAATATTCGACTTGTGGGAAAGCCACTGTACCAATGGGACTCCCATCGACAAGCTAGAGTGCAGTTTGCGTCCGAACGTCAATCGTCCGAGTCATGGTAAAAACTCAGTCAATCGTAGTTTTCACACAAAATCGGCAGCTAACGATCTTACTCAAACGCAATCCTTAAACTAATTTGTTGCCTAAGATTAGTTTCATGGTAAGATATTCGATATGTATTTGAACGACTGGCTTAACAATAGATTAATTCGACCTAGAGCGAGTCTCAACCTAAGTTAAGACACAATCTCACTCAAAAATGTAGCTCACTAATACCAAATCCACGATCGATAGGGCAAACCAAAAGCCCCAGACTTACATCCAGGGCTTTTGGCGAGGCTTTGAATTTACTTCAATAGACTACTCAAACACTTCTTTTCAGATTTCTTACTTGCCAGTTGGGGATCTTTAAAGAATTAAGTAGTTCTACTTTAGCATGAAATTAAATTTATTCCAACATTTTCTCGATTCTGCCATGATGACTGCCTAAATGTTGTCTGGTTGCAGTTATACCAACTGTTCATTGGTTGATAAGTACTACTGCCAGCCCATCCTAACTGTCAATAAGATCGGCATCAAGTGAAAATACGATGGAAATGAATGGGTTTTATTTCGTTACGTCTAAATCAGAACTACGCTAGTTTTTTAAGTAAATCGAGTCAGCCCTAGTTACCCCAACTAGGAACGATGATACTCAATCTAAAACTGCATACCAGACTTTCTCACCTGTTCCACATCGGCTTCAACTTCATCACCGCCGAAAACACGCCCAAACCTAAGTGGCGCACCAACCGAAAATATCGACTCACCCGTGGAGAATTCGTCAAACGCTACAGCGACGAACTCACCCTCCTGGGAGTCAGCTTCGGCACCACGACCAAATACTTCATGATTGACATCGACTATGGCAGTCGATATCATCCAGACATCGATTCCACAGCACTAGCAAAACTGCGCCAGATCTTAGAAAGCATCGGCATAGTCAGAACAGACCTCATTCGCAGCTCCCACAGCCAAGGCATCCATCTCTATGGATGCTTACCCAAAAACGTATCCACAATCCGGCTGGCCACCCTCCTCCACGTCACATTTATCGACGCAGGCATCCACATCCTCAAAGGACAACTAGAGTGTTTCCCCAACCCCAAACCGTATGGAGAAAAAGGATTCTTTACATATTATAACCCACATCGAGCACCCTTACAGCCTAAGAGTGGCAGTCTCCTACTCGATGAAGACGGCAAAATCCTCCTCAATCATGAGAACCTGACGCATGAAAGCATGTTAGCAGCATTCCTAGCTAGAACAGAGCAGTCAGCACAAGCTCAAGACATGGAACTGCTCAGTCGCAAAATGGACACATGTTATGCCAAATACACCAGCAACAAAGGCATCGCCAAATATCAACAACATCACAAAGACTACACAGAAATAGCCCGTGAGTGGAAAGAAAACCTAGAATGGACAATTCAAACCATCGGTTGGACAGCTCATGGTCAAACCAACACCCTCCTACCTAACTTTATTGCCTATGGAGTAGTATTTCTCGGATTAAAAGGAGAAGAACTAAAAAACTGTCTCCACGAACTCATCCTCGCCACACCAGGCTACCGTGAGTTCTGCCGCCACCAACACGAAATCAAAGCCGTAATCAAAGGTTGGGTAGAAAACACCGAACGCCAGGGTTACTACGTCGAATACTGCGGATTTCCAGCACGGAGCGGACTCAATCCCCACCTGACAGCCAAACGTATTAAAGCCACACGCAACCAACACAATCACAACCTAGCCAAGCGTACAGAACAAAGAATAAACGCCATCCTCACCGCATTAACTGAAATACCCAAACAAATCACAGCTAAAATCGCCGCAATCCGCACCAAATCCATCGAACTATTTGGAGAAGCCATCAGTCGTAACACCTTGTACAAACCAGCATACAAATCGCTGTGGTTTGGAGCGGAAATAGCCAAACTAGACAGCAATCTAGAAAAAGATCCCACACCCCCCCCTAACTCCCCTTCAACCATTACCCACCAATCATTACAGCCAATTGCCCCAGAAAATAATCTTCCAAATCCAGTCGCTCAAACCCAGTCTGAGACTAACTTGTCCCACACCCCCCCTCTATATGAAACTTATGTGGGACGAGTCCACAGCGGTTGGCTACATCACCAGTTACAGTTGCACTGCATCAATCTATTCTGTCAATCTATCCTCAATTTCCAATCTCTCAGTATCGAACCTGAATCAGAATTAGATCTTCCTAACCTTTCTAATCTTTCTAACCCTCCCACTCTCGATCCCAACCTTCACTCTACATCTGTCACACTAGAGATCCAAAATCTGCCAGTCGAAAATATTCATGCTACGGAAGATTTCAATGACGATCGCTCCGATCTTCAGATTGAGGAGATTGAAGCGATTGTCGAGATTGAGGCGATTGTCGAGGTTAGTAACAGTAATGGGAGTAGCTTCGAGCTTGAATCCCGAATTGAGATCGAGCCAGATTCAGCTCCAGTTTGTGCAATTGAGATTGGAACTAAGTTACGACGGAACGAACACAAAGTTGGACGCAAGACTTATGCTGCATTAGCTAATTGCCAAGTGGTGTCTACGAATGGATTGGATTGGGTGGTTATCGATTCCGATGGCGGAACGTGGAATGTGTCTCACCACGCACTCGCTAGTGGAGTTTGGGAAATTGAACGCGATGCGGCGAATGTTGTAGGTAAGTCAGTCAGATCCCTTGTGGAGATTGCTCGACAGATGCGGGGGAATCTTGCGGCTCTACCTGACGTGCTGCTGTCAGAATTTCTACAGCATCCTAAGCTGGAGGAGATCCAGCAGACATTAGAGTTAGCAGATAAACTTGCGTCGGCTCGCTCAGATTTGGAAGTGCGAGATCTAACGGCGAATCTCACACCCTTAGCAAAAATCGAGCTGTGGCAGGTGTTGAGTGAGGATGAGCGAATCGCTGTGCGACAGATAACCGCTGGGATTGCACGAGTTGTAACTGAGAAATCTACCGATAATTCAAGAGCGGAGGATCTATCTGCACCGACAATTCAATACCCCGACACACCAGAACAACACCAGCCAGATGATGTGTCCCTTACACGACCAAACCCTCTAACTGTCCATCCGGTCATCGGATCGATGGTGCGAACTGTGACGGGAGCGATTGGGGTAGTGCGATACATATTTAGCTCGCTCTCCAAACCGTTTGTTGTTTATCATGAACATCTCCAACGAACAATTCAATACGAACTTAACGACTTACAATTATTGGGCGACTCACCAGCCTGAAGTTTCGTTAATAGTAAATATTTCTATACTCAAATTTATATTTCATAATAACAATGAAACATTTATAATCGATTGTATGATATTTTGGAGCTGTCGAGAGGAAAGACGCAACTATAATTTCTTGTCGAGGGTCGTAGTCACCCAATATTTTATCAACTTCAGAGATTGCAGTCTCGGTTAAAGAATCTTGCCTCTGCTTTAGATTTTCGATATATTCAGAACTTGAAGTCATAATAATAGCTTCGGGACGCGTTGGGTCGCATAGAATAAGGTTTTTGTTATCTGGATCTAAGTTCTTGATTAACTTTAAGATTGCACCCGAAACTTCTGACTTTGGATCGAGATCGTTTTTTTCTTGCGCCTTAATATAGTCTTCAATTTCTACTGATGCACCCGCTCTTAATGTCTCGATCCCTGTAAAGTACGGCTCTAAACGATAAGCATTACAGATTAATTTTTTTCTTTTAGCATCACCCATATTCTTTACTTCTTTAACGTATACTGTGTTCGATCGAGTACTAGCTCCAGACTAATTTTAGCGCGATCGCTCTAATCGAACAGACTGCGAGATGTCGGTCGCAGTTTGAGGCAACTTTCCAATAGCCAGCGGTGATAAAGCCTCTGGAACTTCAGGGTGTCCGATTGGGTGGCTGGTATATGCAGTCCCAGGAAAATTAACTTTAGCGCGATGGCGATCGAGCATTGATGGCAGATTCGATCGAACCGATCGAATTTTAATCTGAAGGTCGTACATCTGCATCCGCTCTAAGAAACATGCTCAGGAGTACCGTCAATCGTTGGATTTTACGGCAGATGTGAACTACCCGATTGCGATATTACCCATTAACCTCAAACTCAGTAAACACTCTCGCTTGCTCTAATACTAACTCGGTCGCTAGAGCTTCCATATCTGGGGGATAACCATACTGTCTGAGTAACCGCTTAACTGCGACTTTCATCCGAGCGCGGACGCTCTCTTTGAGATTCCAGTCGATCGAAGCATTCTTCCTAATCCTCTCCACCAGGACAATCGCCAATTCTCGCAATTTATCCACTCCCATGATTTCCCGTGCGCTGTGGTTTTGGGAGAGGGCATCATAAAAAGCTAGTTCGTAAGGCTCTAGTTTGAGTTCTTCGCCCCTAGCATTAGCGGCTTTAGTATCTTTGGCGAGTTCGAGTAGTTCCTCCAACACATCGATGACGCTAATTACTTGGTTGCGATAGCGGCGGAGGGCATCATCTAACATCTCCGCTAGTTTGCGACTTTGGACGATATTAGTCCGGCTGCGGTGTTTTATTTCATCTTTGAGCAGTTTCTGGAGCAGTTCGACGGCGAGGTTTTTGTGTTCCATTCCCAGGAGTTCGGCGACAAATTCATCGGAAACGATCGAGAGATCGGGAGTCTTGAATCCCGCTTCATCGAAGATGTTAGTTACTGTCGCTGAAACTAAGGCTTGGTCTACAACTTGGCGAATTGCCGTTTCGATCTCGCGGTTGGAAAGCCCTTCATTGCTACCGTCGAGCTTCCTGAGACTGGCTTGAATCGCTTGGAAGAAAGAAATAAGTTCCGACGCGGCGATCGCATCTGGATGGGGTACAGCTAGGGAATGGACTTTTGAGAGGGCGGTAACTTCCGCTAGAAATCGGTCTTTAATGGCGGGTGCGGCGGCATAGTTGGCAGCACCGACGAGGATATTTAGTTTTTCGCCCGTGGTGGCTTGGAAGTAATGCCCATAGCTAAAGCCAGACATAATCTGCTCGACGACTTCTAACTTCGCAAGGACCAACCCAACCGCCACATCGCGATCGAGTGTCAATGCCCCTTGTCCGCCACTTTGAGAGTAGAAAGCTAGAGCAATCTTGAGTTCTTCCGCGAGTCCCAGATAATCGACGATTAAGCCGCCTTGCTTCTCATGAAAGACACGGTTAATTCTGGCGATCGCTTGCATCAGATTGTGACTTTTGAGCGGTTTGTCGATGTACATCGTGTGCAGACAGGGGGCATCAAAGCCCGTCAACCACATATCGCAGACGATAACGAGTTCGAGGCTATTTTCGGGATCTTTGAGGCGTTTAGCGAGGTATTGGCGTTGGCTTTTATTACTGTGGTGGGCGACTAGATTTCCCTCATCTGAGGCGGTGGCGGTGATGATGACTTTGATTTTGCCCGTGGTGAGATCGTCACCGTGCCAATCGGGGCGGATTTTGACGATCGCATCATACAGATTGACAGCAACTTGACGGCTGATGGTGACGATCATCGCCTTCCCTTTATTCACCTGTTGACGAGTTTCAAAGTGGGTGATGATATCGGCGGCGATTTGGTTAATCCGTTTGGTCGAGCCGATAATCGCTTCAACGCTGGTTTGGTTGGCTTTGGCGGTTTGGGTGGTGGTGAGGTCTTCAAAACTGAGGTCTTCGTCGAGTTCGTCTAGGAGTTGACGACCAGTTTCATCTAAATCTACCTGCACTAGGCGGCTCTCGTAATAAATCGGCACGGTAGCCCCATCGCGGACGGCTTGGGCGATGTCGTAGATGTCGATGTATTCGCCAAAAATGGCGGGGGTATTGATGTCGGCTTGTTCGACGGGGGTACCTGTAAAGCCGACGAAGCAAGCTTGGGGGAGGGCATCGCGATTATCTGCCTGTTGGGGAGCTTGGCGGAGCAGTTGTTGACAGCCAGCAAAGGTATCGAATAATTGGTCGTCTAAATCATTGCGATCGGTCAACATTATAATGGTGGGGTTCTTTAGTTGGGGATTAACGACCAGTTTTCCCGCTAGAAACACCATCGACAAGGATTTACCCGAACCTTGGGTATGCCACAGCACACCACCTTTACCATCGCTCGATGCAGCGGTGACGATCGATTCGACGGCTTTATTCACCGCGTAATATTGATGGTAAGCCGCAACTTTTTTAACGGTAGTAATGCTGATGATGCCCGTGTCTGGAGCTTCAGATTTGGACTTTTCAAACACGGTGAAGTGACGGATTAAATCGAGTAATGTATGGCGATTTAATAGCCCATTGGTAAGGATTTCTAGTTCGTTGGTTGCTCCCTCCCCTAGCCCCTCCCAGGGGGAGGGGGACAAGAGTTTCCAAGTCGAGAACCGATTGAAACCAGCGGTGAGGGAACCAGCACGGGCTAGGAGTCCATCGGAGATTACCAATAGGGCGTTGTAGGTAAACAGGCTGGGAATTTCGCGCTTGTAGGTTTGGAGTTGATTGTAGGCGGCGTTGAGATTGGCTTTTTCATCGGCGGCGTTTTTGAGTTCGACGATGACGAGGGGTAAGCCATTAATAAATAACACCAAATCGGGGCGGCGATTGTGGTTATCTTCGATGACGGTAAATTGATTGACTGCCAGAAATTCGTTGTTGTCTAAGTTCTTCCAGTCAATCAACCAAACTTGTTCGCCTCTGGTATCGCCATCTTTTTGATATTCAACGGTGATGCCTTCGGTGAGATAGCGATGGAAGATTTCGTTATTGTTGAGTAGATCTGGACTGGCAATATTGAAGATTTCCCTTACTGCTTGTTGTCTGGCATCAGGGGGAATGGTGGGATTAATCCGCGTGACCTGTCGGGTTAACCTGTCGATTAAAATGACATCACCGAAGCTCTCCCGCTCTTGCTGTTTACCTTCGGGTTGAATGTCGTAGCCGTTGCTGTAGGCATAGCCGAGGGTTTGGAGAAGTTGGAGTTGGTACTGTTCGATCTCGTCTTCGGTGATGGATTTCATGGGTTATTCTGCGTCAAAGTTGGGGGCTGCTCTCATTGCATCTCTGGGGGTTTCTGGTAGTTCAAATTTGCCGAGATCTGCGAAGCGTCGATCGATCGCGGTAGCAAGATCGAGTTGGGATAATGATTCTGGGTTTAATACAGTGTACAGATTGCTTTGAGCTTGCCAAACAACAATAAATTGCTGGGGAGATAGAACACACAGGGCGATAGTTTCTCCAGCTTCATTACTAAATTCAACTTCAAAATGATTTGGAGCGTGACATTCAACAATGGTTCCTTGAGTGCCGAGCGATTGCTGAAATTCTGGTAAGTTAACTAAGAGTTCTACAATATCAAATAATTCTGGTTTCATCGGCTATTCTTTAACACGGATTTGACCGCTCATTAGTTTAGGTAGTAAAGCATCACGGGTTTTAGTTAGGATCTGAATCGAACTATCATTGTTTATGATTTTATCGTTCAGAGGACTAATAATGTTTTCAAATATATTTAATGATTCACTACAAGGAATTATAATTTCGATATCAGAGAATGCTGTTTTATTAATGATCGGCATTGTTGAACCTCCAAGAGCAATATTTCTCAATAGCTTATATTGATTTTTTAAATAATTAAAAATATATTCATGAAAGTAGATTTTGTCAAACAATATTATTGAATTAATTTGCTGATTAGTCATACAGGAGATAGCTGTTTTAACCACTTTGCCCATGTCAGATCCTATACAAGTTACTATGATTGAGTTTTTAGGAATAATATAGTTTTTAAATTTGGTACTAGCTAGTCGAGAAATTTTTCTTTCAGCCCCAAGAATATATTTTCCATAATTCTTAAAATCAGTAGGAGTGATAAAAGGCAAATCCTCTCCCCACAATTCAGGACTTTGTGTGCTAGGAGTCTTTCCAGTAATAATTTTCCCAACATCTCCCAATTTCCCAACCCGCCAACCTTCGGGAATATCGCCTAAATCCGATCGAACCATTGCACCACCAGATGATTTGTAGGGCTTGCCGTCTGGGTTGGGGAACTCGAAATCTATAAACCAATGCTTGAAGATCGATCGGGCTATCTCTTCTAGGGTTTCATTTTGTCGTTTGAGGTTATCGATTTTAGCGTCTAGAAGAGATAGAGTTTTCCCAATTTCTTTCTGTTGTCCTAAATCTGGATGTTTAACAATAATTTCGCTACAATCTGCAACCCGCATATGCTCGACTGTAGATCCCATGCCACAGCTTTTTATTTGATGTTTTACTTCTCGTGATAGGAAAGCATAAAACAAAAAATCTGGATCTACAATATTTACATTAGGTCGATACATCATCAGACGTTGACCCAGAAATAAATTTTTTCCGTCTATAATTTTTCCGAGTTCACCTAAGGGAGCTTCTCCTGTTAAAACAATATCTCCTTTCTTTAAAGTAGATCTCCTAGTCCACTTGGTGAATATGTCTTCAGTGACATAATTTGTACTTGACAGGTCAATACATCCGTCTTTTACATTAGATGTTCTAATCATTCGATAAGGCGTGACTTTTTCAACTGTTGGCGCAGTTTTATTCACACAATCAATGATTGCTTCACAAAGGGTATGTATTTTGCTTTCTTTCCATTCACTCATTACTCAACCCACACCCTTACTAATAAACCAACTCTCGATCGTCATCAAAATATCAATTCTCCAATCATTCCAACAACTGGCTAGCAATACCTTCAACAGCCTTTTTCAGTGCTGGTAAATAGTTATCGACAATATCCCAAATCCGATTTAGATCGATACCATTGAGATAATCATGAACCAAGACATTTCTAAAACCCGACAAAGCCCGCCAATCCACATCTGGGGCAGTTTGTTTGAGATTGTCGGATAGCCGTTGAGTCGATTCTGCCATCGTTTGCAGACGGCGTAAAACCCCATCCTGGACTAAATCATCACTAATAAATCGTTGCTTATCACTGCCCGTATACTGGTTGATTTTGTCTATACATTCTAGAATATGCTCGACATAAACTTTGTCCTTTTCTAGATTCATAGAGATTTCGCCTCAGCTAATACTCGCTCCTTAATTAAATGACTCAACCCCTGCTCAGTCACAATATCCACCTTGCGATCTAATAAATCTTGTAAGTCCATCAACAACCCACCTGGAAACCACGCCGAAATCTTCTGGAGATCGTAATCTACCAATAGATCGATATCGCTAGTTTCCGTCTCCTCACCTCTAGATACTGAACCAAACACCCGCACATTAAATGCCCCATGTTTCGCCGCCACAGCGAGAATATCCTCGCGCTTTTCCTGTAATAGCTGCTGTAATTTCATCATCAATTTTCCTCATCATCTTCTAATGGTGCGTCGAGGTCGATCTCGACTTGGGCGACCAATAGTTGAATCCGGTTCACCAGATCGGAGCTAATCGGACTAACAATATCACCGAAAATTTCAATTTTTCCCGCTAATTCAGTTGAAAAAATCCGACGTTTAATAGGGGGTAACTCCATCTCTTCTTCTAGTAGATAAGACTTTACATCTTCAAAACTCCCCCGTCTAGCCGTCCCCTCTTCCACCGCCTTAAAAGCTATTTGAGCATTAGCCAAAATCTCCGCGCCTCGCTGCTCAACTCGTCGCTTGCGAATTAGCTCGAATAATTCATCTTGGTCTTCAGTTGATAATTCTTCAATTAAATCTATCATTTCTTGAAAAGTCATTGTTTCATCACCTCATTAGAATCGAATTTTCAACATCTTTAGATATCGCCGATCTTAAACCCAATCTTCAATAAACCTCGTCGTGAGAGCCGATATTAACTAGTAAAATAAACATTTCTAATATCTCCTCATCTTCAGAAAGACTGAAAATAACCCGACAATCATAAGCGACAGAACAAGACCATAATCCGGCTAACTTGCCACCTAGTCGATGGGATTTTAATGATGGAGTAAATGGATCGTCAGCTAACAGAATTAGCACCTCAGTAATCCGGTCTTTTAATTGAGGATTTTTCCTGACGATCTTCTTAAAAGATCGCTTAAATCCAATACTCCAAACAATTTTCATCATTATCTCCTAGTAGATCGGCAATCAAATCTTGGACGCTGCCTTTCTTAGCCGTCCCATCTTTAATCGCTTGCTGCAACTCTCGATAATTAGCTAAAGTTTCAGTCTCCTGTTCCTCGATTCTTTGCTGGCGAATTAGATCGAATAACCGATCGCGTTCCTCAGTCGATAAACTGCCAATTGAATTTACGATTTCTTGAAAAGTCATTACTTCACCTCTGCTCGATAAACTTCAAGATTAGCTGACTACATACGTTTCAATCTTAGCAACCGTCTGAGCTTCTGACTCATTTGCATAATAAAGATCCCAGCGCACCTGTAGATTTAGCCAGAAATCACTAGAAACATTGAAAAACTTAGCCAATCTCAGAGCCGTACTGGGAGTAATACCACGCTTGCCATTGACGATTTCATTAATCCGTTGATAGGGAACGTAGATAGCATCGGCTAACTCTTTTTGAGTTAACCCCATCGGTTCTAAAAATTCAGCTAATAGCATTTCACCTGGATGAGTCGGCGATCGATGAGTAGGAATACGAACCATAATTATTAATCTCCAAAACGTTAGTGATAATCGACAATTTCTACATCTTCCGCACCAAGATCCGACCAGTAAAAGCAGATGCGATATTGCTCATTAATGCGAATGCTATACTGTCCGTCCCGATCTCCTGTTAGCTTTTCCAATCGGTTTCCTGGGGGGACGCTCAATTCTTCAACACTAATTACAGAATCGATTTGGTCGAGTTTTCTAGTTGCCACTCTCCAAATTGATTCTGGACAAAGTTTCCGCGCTGCTTTCGTACTTGCACCGTTGAAGATATCTTCTGTTTCAGTATTTTTAAATGATACTATCATCATAGCATGATAGCACGGATGCCATGTAGGATTCTCTAGATTTTGGTTTGATTCTCCTACCACTTAAATATCACCAATATCGAACCCCACCTTCAACAACTGAGTTTTAATCTCCGCATCCAACCGCCCCTGGTGATGGCGGACGAACTTTTCACTTTGGACGAACATTCCCCCCGAACCACAGCAAGGATCGAATACCCGCCCATTATAAGGTTCGAGAATTGCCACCAACAGCCGGACGATACTTTCGGGCGTGTAGAACTGTCCGCCCTTCTTACCTTCAGCCAGGGCAAATTGTCCGAGAAAGTACTCATAAACTTGTCCGAGTAAATCCTGTGCCACCGCCTCCGCACTACCCAACTTAATCGAACCAATCAAATCGATTAAGCCACCCAGGGATTTTTGGTCGAGTTTCTGCTGTCCATATACCTTGGGCAGAATCCCTTTCAACCGCTTGGCGTTCTCCTTTTCGATCGATTCCATCGCCAAATCGACCGTCTTACCGATATCCGTCTGTTTTGCCTGAGCTTGCAGATACGCCCACCGCGCCTCTACAGGCACGAAAAACACATTCTCCGCCGAGTACTCATCCCGATCTTCAGGGTCGGCTCCAGCGTAATCACCCGCGCCTGAAAGCAGCTTATCGTGCAGGACATCAAAGGCATCAGAGATGTATTTGAGGAAGATCAGCCCCAGCACGATGTGCTTGTATTCCGCCGCGTCGATGTTCTTGCGGAGCTTATCGGCGGTCTTCCATAATTTCTGCTCGAACGAGTCGGAGTTATTCTGCTTTGCTACTGCCATCTGGAATTAGTCGATCTGGGTATACCTGAAGTCATTACTATCGCTCATTTTGGACGTATTCGAGCATTCACCTCGGAATTTTGTAGATGCGATCGATAGTTAAGTTGCAAAACTTACTTGAGTTGGCATCTCAAATTATTGATTTAATATCTCAATTTGAATTTAAGTAAATATTTATAAGTACGATCGGTAATAGTTGAGAAATTGCTCTGTCATCTCAAATATACAAAAGATTGAATCTCATATTGTTATATTAATTACTTCGCGTGGCAACAATCGGTAATATAATAAAAAGAGTAATAACTAAATTAGTTACTACCCAAAATCAAAATATTTCTTTAACTATTCTACATGAAACTGCGCGGAGATCGCATTCCTGGTCGCAGCGGTACTCTCTGCCAACGCATTAAGAAAAAGAAGTTACGCAACGGCGAGATTCGGGAATATCCATTAGTAAGTATCGACCGTAACGTTAACAACGTCTTGCATTGGTTTTGGCACTTGAGTTACAAGCAAAAAGAACCAGATGGCAAGTACAAATCCCATACCGTCTCCGTTAGACCCGAACAAGTAGCTGCCGTAAAAGTACTAATCGCGGGGAATGCACAGCTAGAGGTGGTTTTGAGCTATATTTACAGTTCCAAGTAATTACTTGGAACTATGCTAAATCGGTTAAGCTGTTGCTAGCAGACAGTTTTAAGCGATTTAGCATGAATGATATTGTTATCTGTTCGCGATAGACTGTTAAATAAAACCTTTAATAGCTATATATTTTGACCACTTAATTAGTTCCAAGTAATTACTTGGAACTAATCAGCCCGTACAATCCTTGCCAGTTGCTAATGTTGGCCAGATCGATCTAATTCCTAGATCGATATTTAAAGGCTGAAATGACTGATGAATCTAGATTTGAAGCGATGGGTTAGTTCCAAGTAATTACTTGGAACTAGTTCTGGCGATTGGGAGTAAGTTAAGGTGCTAATTGCTGGAAATATATAGCTAAAGACGATTCTAGCTTGTTCGATTAGTTCCAAGTAATTACTTGGAACTATAATAAAGCTCATAACCTATGTTGAATAACATTTCTAGTCGATAGATGTCCATCGACCAGCAGCGAATTTTAAACCAAGCTATCGGAGTTTAAATAGCTTGGTGCCTGGGTTTAAACGATTAAACTAGTTCCAAGTAATTACTTGGAACTAGTTTAGGCAAACAAGCGACCGAATTAAGCACGAGTTAACGATCTGGTGATACTGAGAATTGGTTTAAATGGTGATTGGTAATTCCTCACCTACCCGCCGCTAACTCCTTCCTGCTGGCATGGTACGGGGAATGCGCGACGTTTTCGTTCAAAACTTCTGCCCTGCGGGGCGGCTGGTTTTTGACCGTCCGAGCCTCCAAAATTTTCTAGCTCCTCTTGCAAATTGCTGGAGATCGGTTCGGACAGTCACCGCTACGCTAAAACCAGCTTAGGTGACTAGCTTTTGCGTTCGCGTACAGAATTTCTAGATCGACCCAACCAGAGATAGAGGTAAAAATCTTGCTCCTCGCCGCTACTAAACCTTGTAAATCGATCTCAAACTCACTTGGCGAGGAGTTGATTTTTACCGTCCGAAGTTGTTGAATTAAATTGCCAAATATTGAATTACAATGAAGTCTAACATATTTACTGTAACTGTCTCAACAAAATTTTGTAGCACTCTTGCATTTGAAAACGATTGTAAGTCGAATACAGCCCAGTTCAATTTTTAGCCTCGACTACCGAGTAGTAATATTCTGGTGCTGACTCAGCATCAACAACCCGTAAATCTAATTCCAGCTTTCTGCCTATATTGATTTCAATTTGGTCTTGGACTTCGATTGTTACCCGCATTGTCTTTTCTAGCTTGTGAGCGATCGCTCTAGCATCCTTGCTCACGATCGGTTGAGTACGCTCTATATTTTCTCAATAGTTTTGTCTACTTAATCCTGACAGTCGCAGCGATTAGTACCAGCAAACAATATATTCCAGTGGGGAAGCTTAAAGGTCGAGATCGAGCATTTATGGAAACAAGATGATAGTATAAGTTTCTAGACATGTAGATATCTAGACATCTAGGAGGTTTGTATGAAAATCTGTGCCTTTATCTCTTTGAGTGGGGGTCAAGGGAAAACGACTGCTGCCTTCTTCACGGCTCTTCTCCTTGCCCAGCAGGGTAAACGGGTACTCGCGATCGATGCCGATCCCCAAGCTAATCTGACTTTTTATCTCGGACAGGAAGTTGAAGAGAACGAACCCAGCTTAATGGAAGTATTGACAGGAGTTGTGACTACTGAAGATGGGATTTATGCCACTCAGTATCCTAATCTATTTGTGATTCCTGCCGATCGCAGTTTATTTAAAGTCTCAGACTTTCTTGCTAGTAGTGGCACGGGTGCCTTTATCCTCAAACTACGGCTCAAGGCTGTTGCCGACCTCTTCGATTATGTAATTATTGATGTTCAGCCTTCTCGTTCCCAAATCTGCCTGACTGCTCTGGGCGCGGCAGATCTAGCGTTAATTCCGGTGGAGTCCAATACGAAGGGAGTGAATAGTCTGATCGATACCCTCAAGTTTGTAGGCGAACAGACGAATCTCGCAGCCTTCACAGGCTCGATTTTAGGAGTTATCCCCTTTCGCGATCGCTGGGTAGGTAATACTCAGACTGTAGACAGTAGGGAAAATATCGCAGCAATGGCCGAGTTATTTCCCGATTTGACCATCTTCCCTTCAATTAAAGAATCAGAACAGTTTAAAAAAGGGATTCGCCAAGGTAAAACACTTACCGAACTAGGACACGAACAACTAGAATATCCCTTTACTAAACTTATGGAGGTACTGACCCGTGACTGATGCTCTAGAACGAATCAAGAATCGTCAACGTCCAGAAGTCCCCAGACGCGATCCTGGGATGACTCCTACCCCTACTATAGTTGTAGATACTTCGACATCTAGCAACTCTGATATCGAAGTACCTAAATATCCAGATATCCAGATATCTACACTTCCAGATCTTGAGAAATCAACAATCTCTCCTGCTGAAGCTATTGAAGCTATTGCTTCAGCCAATTCGACATCCAATGAGTTAAAGATATCCAGACTTCCAGATATCCAGATATCTAGAAATCTGGATATTGCGAATAATAGAATCTCTACTGGCACTGAGGGATCGCCACTGACGATCGATGTTAAACAGACCACCCTCCGGTTAGAAAAAGCTCTCAATGATGAATTACATGCTTTATGCTACCGAGAACAGATTTGTCGTGAAGTGTTGATTGAAGCGATGTTTCTAGAGGTTGTCAACACACCCGAACTATTAAATCGCATCCTTGTTCAAGCTCAAGAACGCCAGCGGAAAAGAACCACAGTGGCTAACCACAAACGCGCCCTTTCAATGGTGCAGCGACTGTCAAACTAGCTCAATTGCTAGCTCAATCTGCTCGATCGATTCTACTGGCAGTCGAGGCAATCGCTCGATGAGATCGGTAAAAGTCATCTGATAATTACTTGGCTTTCGACGCGAACGGCGGTTGGTAGGCAGCTTTAACTTCAGTGATAACTGCCCTGGTGTCGGCTGGGGACGATGGCGGTGCATTCTTAAATGACACCCGCTGCATAAACAAACTAGATTGGACGTGTCATTCTGGGCGGGATTCCCATCCAGGTGGTGGACTTGCGCTGAGAGTTTGCGTCTGAGCGAGAGATCGAGATGGCGGTAACTATTATGTGGAGGCAAACACTTCAAACCGCAGCGGTTACAACGATAACCTGCTGCTTGCTTAACGGTGGCTGCAATGTCCGACCAATTATCTGGATAATCCAGCGTGAGAGCCATAATTCTAATCTGAGATTTTAATCTTCACCGCAAAGCTTGCACGTTGCTAATCGACGATCCTTCACAATATAAATTGTCCCATGCCATCACCCTCATAAATCCCATGTCACAAAATCCTCACGATCGAACTGTCGTACAGCCCTACTTAGGATTTGACTGCACCAAGTTATCCCCAACCGAAGCCTATCGATTGCTCAACCATCTGGTTGCACCGCGCCCAATTGCCTTTGTATCGACCATCTCTGCTGACGGTATTCCGAATTTGGCTCCGTTTAGCTTTTTTATGGCGGGTGGACTCAATCCACCCTCAGTTGCCTTTTCACCACTTACCAATCGCCACGGACAGCTCAAGGATACACTCCAAAATATTCAAGCCACTGGTGAGTTTACAATTAATATCGTCAGCGCAGGAATGCAAGAGCGGGTGAATACTGCCTCGATCGATTTTGAATCCGGCGTGAGTGAATGGGAGCAAGCTGGTTTTACTCCAGCACCCACAGTTAAAGTTCGTCCATCACGAGTAGCCGAGAGTTTGATGGCGATGGAATGTCGGCTCTATCAAATCGTCTCGCATGGTAATGAGGTAAATTCCGCCAACTACGTCATCGGCGAAGTCGTCTACTTCCACGTCGCTGAGTACTTGATGGTAAACGGGGAAATCGATCCAACTCAGGTAAACTATATCAGTCGCATGGGTGGTAATTGGTACGATCTAGTCACCAGTGATTCGATGTTTGAATTGAGTCGTCCACAAAGCCCTAAAGAGATGAATACTTAATTTTGTGGCATTTGTCGTCAGGAGATCGTGGTATTGTCCCCAAAGGTAAAATATTTGATTGAGAGACGTAGATTTTAAGATTGATGGATTGTAGATAATGTATTTCCTCCCAATCTTGCTGGTAAACGAGTATATCTTTTCCCCATCCGATCTTGTCTCACCGCCAAACCAATTGCCTTATTCGATCCTACGACGATCGCTAACTTCTTCGCCCGCGTCAATCCGTTATACACCAAATTCCGCGATAACAACAAATAATGCTGCATGTACAGCGGCAAAATTACCACCGGATACTCCGAACCTTGGGATTTATGAATTGAAATCGACCAAGCTAACCCTAATTCATTCAAGTCCGCATAGTCATAGATAACTTCTCTACCCTCAAACTGAATCATCACCTCATGCTCGGTTGAATCGATCGAGCCAACCACCCCCAAATCCCCATTAAATACCTCTCGGTCGTAATCATTTTTAAGTTGAATCACCCGATCTCCCACCCTCAAAATATCCCCACCCCGATTAATTTGAGCTTTCTCAGGCGCGGGAGGATTGAGCAACTCTTGCAACACCTGATTTAAGTTCCTAGTTCCCACCACCCCTCTCGTCATTGGACATAGCACTTGGACATCGGTAACGGGATTAAAACCTAAACTAGGAATAAAATCTCGAATCAGTTCACAGATTGTTTGCACCCCATGTTCCGGCTCAAAACCACCACTATGCCACAAACAATCCGACTGCGGCGCGTCGGAAATCGTTTCGAGAGTGGGATACTGTCCGCGATTAATTTGGTGAGCTGCACGAATAATCCCACTCGATTGAGCTTGACGGAATACCTGAGTCAGCCTGACTACTGGAATCCGACCCGACTTAATCAGATCGCCTAACACGCTCCCTGGCCCCACCGAAGGCAGTTGATCGATATCTCCTACAATCAGTAAATGAGCATCAGTCCGAATCGCCTTAATTAGAGAATTTGCTAGAAACAGATCCAGCATCGAAGCCTCATCGACGACAATTGCATTGTGAGGCAAAGGCTCCTCTACACCCCGTTTAAATCCTCTAGTCGCCGGATCGAACTCCAATAGACGGTGAATGGTTTTAGCCTCTATTCCAGCCATTTCTGACAGCCTCTGAGCGGCTCTACCCGTCGGTGCGGCCAGGGCAATTTTCTTATCCATTGCCTTCCATAAAGCAACAATCGTGCGAGTACAGAACGTCTTCCCACAACCTGGGCCACCAGTCAGAATCATCACCCGTTGGGTTGCTGCCATCTCCACCGCTTGCTGCTGTTCGGGCGAGAGATTAATTCCCTGACTTTGAGTGAACCTATCGATCCAACTGCGGACGCGGGGTAAATCTACTGACTGAGGCTGTTCGAGTAGTTTGAGGATAGAAATGGCTAAATTCTGTTCGGTGTAGAAGAAACTGGGTTGGAAATACAACGGAATTTCCTCTACTGTTTCCAGGATTAGATCCTGTTGCAGACTCATGTCCCGCAACACTTCTAAC
>NZ_JBGSQZ010000112.1:0-2537 GCF_041737865.1 Chamaesiphon sp. | reverse complement strand
CGAGATCGATCGCAAACCCAGGCTTGGTAAGGATCAAAAATTTCCGGTCAGGTCTACTGCTACTGGGATTTTTCTAGACAGGTACTTGTGGTTGTCAAGCATAACTTGGCCGTTTCGGCCAAGTTATGCCAGAAGTCACATGTTCGCCTAGAAGACTGTTCACACACGATCGATCGAACCTAAAAAGCGTGCTATCATCGTCATGTGACACGCTTTTTTTGCTGGGTTAATTAATGCCACCATTTAACGAACTGGGTTATCTGCCGCCTGGAGTCTACGAAATTCGGTGGCCAGAGTTGATGGAACGGTTTGCGACTAATCCTGGGCGACAACGAATTGTGACTGGATTGGCCGCAGCCCTGCGTAAACTAGCCATTGCTGGTTGTACCCGTGTCATTATTGGTGGTAGCTTCATCTCGGCTAAAGCAGAACCTCGTGATTTCGATGCTTATTACGATAATTTTGGACTCGATTTCGAGCTGCTCGATCCATTATTTGTTGAAGACACCGATTCTCAACAGGATGTTTTCTGTGGCGAACTATTTCCGACAATTGGTTACGACCGCTTTTTGCAAACTGATAAAGAAGGTAATCCCAGAGGAGTTGTCGCTTTAGATCCTAGAGAATTAATTAGTTAAGTTGGAGTAAAAAAACATGATTCAAAACGAACGCCAGTATAAAGTTACCCAGACTAAATTAAGAGAATTAGAACAGGCATCTGCTAATATCGAGCTTGAAGATCCGAATTTACACCCTCGGCAGATACTATCCCAAAAGAATAGCTACAATCAAATAATTGGCACCTTAGCACAAGAAATTGCCGAATACGAGGAACTCAAGAGCGGTCGAATTGCAGTATTCCAGATTCAATCCTTCAACGATCTGCCGACAGCCCTAATCAAAGCTCGAATTGCATCGGGAATGACCCAAAAAGAGTTAGCTGAGAAAATTGATACTCAAGAACAGCAAATTCAACGTTATGAAGCAAATCATTATCATGCTATTAGTTTCGAGCGATTGATGAAGATTGTTGGTGCCTTGGGGATTAGTTTTAAACATAGTGTCGAAATTGAGCTCGAGCCACTAGAATCTTTAGTATAGAGATAGTAAAGCTATTGATATAGAGCAAGCTAAAGCTGATTAGCAGGAGTATCAAACCAATGCGAAAACTGAGAACCCTTGATGAAGTTACCGAAGGCTATTTCCGCGACCATCCTGAAGAGATCGATGATTATCTGATGGAGATTTTCCAAGACTTTGCTGAAGATAACGACACTGGCGTATTACTGGCATCATTGCGCGTCCTGGCTCGCGTGCGGGGTGTTGGCGATATGGCTGCACAAATTGGGATGACTAGACAGGGATTGCAAAAAGCCTTGTCTGATGATGGCAATCCACGACTCAGTAACGTCACATCGATTGTCAAAGCAATGGGTTATTGTTTGTTACCGCAAAAACTTCCCCAGTCGCAGCCCGCTCCACACTAACCATAGTCTGTCTCAATCGATGTCTAATGCTCAATCGTCCCTATTTTAGTTCACTTTTAAATAAAGATGGCGATCGACCTACCAGCAATTAAGATCGTTCGCACTACTCCCCCAAATCTCGTGGTGGATGGATCTGCTGTAGAAGAGCAGTTGAGAGTCAAACCAGTTGCGCCTGGTGTTTGGGATGAATTTCTCCAACTACAAATTTCACCCGCTACCAGACGATCGTATGCGGCGGCGTTGAAGGACTTCTTTGGGCGAGAATTAAAAACCGAGGTGTCTGTAGCGGCGATCGAGTCGTTCTTACAACTCCCCGAACGGGAAGCAATCGGTCGTGTATTGAATTATCGCGGACAATTACTGACAGCGGGTTTAGCTGCGGCGACGGTGAATGCGCGGCTAGCTGCACTGCGTTCCTTTGTCATCCACGCGTACAAGCGGAAACTGTGCAATTTTCGGTTGGATGATATTAAATCGGTGAAGGCACAGAGCTATAAGGATACTAGGGGGATCTCGATTGAGTTATTCCAGCAGTTAATCGATGCGATCGATCGAACGACAGTTATGGGTAAGCGCGATTATGCGATGTTGCGATTGCTGTGGGACAATGCCCTCAGACGTGCTGAGGTGTGTGGACTCGATCGATCTGATTTTCACCCCAAGGAGGCGAAATTGATGCTCAAGGGGAAGGGGAAAATTGATAAAGAACCGATCGATCTGGCTCCAGCAACAGTTGAGGCGATCTCTGATTGGTTGGCGAGTATGGGGGAGAGTAGAAGTCCGGCTCTATTTGTTTCTGGTCGAGATACTCGGTTGAGTGTAGATAGACTGTATCAGATCGTTGGGAGATTGGCTGAGACTTCGGGGATCGGTCGGGTGGTGAGTCCGCATAAGATTAGACACTCTAGCATTACGGCATTACTAGATCTCAATGGTGGAGATGTGCGCTCGGCTCAGGCGCATTCCAGGCATAAGAATTTGGCTACGCTGATTCGCTATGATGATGGGCGACAGCAGTTGCAGGGTAAGGCGGCGAAGACTTTGGCCGAT
>NZ_JBGSQZ010000269.1:0-3529 GCF_041737865.1 Chamaesiphon sp. | reverse complement strand
AATCAACACTAAAAATAAAGCTATGATGCTTTTTCTGACGATCGTTTTATTGGGTGCAATAGTCTTAGCTATCTTATGCCTAATTCCTGGTTTTACTTTGGCTATTAAAGATACGCAAGGGCATGATGTTTCTGGGAGCATTGCCTCACTCGAAAAAGTTAACTTAGGAGGACAAGAACAATGGATTCTGATTCGTGGCATAGATACCACAAAGCCTATCATTCTCTTTCTTCTTGGTGGCCCTGGCACTTCAAATATGTGTCTTTTAAGAAAATATACGGATGAATTAGAGAAACACTTTATAGTCGTGACTTGGGATCAGCGAGGGGCAGGCAAATCTTATCAAGCTATTAATCCTCATTCTTCCATGAAGATCGATCGGTTTGTCTTAGATACTGGCGAATTAACCCAATGGCTATGTCATCGATTTAATCAAAAGAAAATATTTCTAGTTGGTCACTCATGGGGAAGTCTAATTGGGATACTTAGTATCCAAAAATACCCAGATTTATATCATGCTTATATCGGAATTGGTCAGATTGTAAATATGCAGGAGAACGAACAAATTTCTTATGATTGGACATTAGCACAAGCGACAAAAGTGGAAGATGAACAAACGATTCGGACTCTTACTGAAATAGGAAACCCGCCTTATACTGGCGATGGGCAGAAAAAACTAATGACCCAACGACGCTTATTAGGAAAGTATGGTGGAGAGTTATACGGCAGCTCAAACGGTGCTTTCCCGCTTATTTTTAGTAGTCTAAAACATAAAATAATTTGGATTGAAAACTCGTACAAACAATTAATTCAAGTAGGAAGTCTAATATGAAAATTGCAATTATTGGAGCATCGCGGGGCATCGGTGCCGAGCTGTCAAAAGCTGCCATTGAAGAAGGTCACGAAGTCACTGTTTTAGTGCGAGATCCCGCCAAGTTGAATATCAGCACCCCTGGATTGAAAGTCATCACAGGCGATATTCTTGACCCATCCTCTGTAGCTGCGGCAATTGCTGGACAGGAGGCAATTTGCGTTTGCATCGGCATTCCACCGACCAGAAAACCTGTCGATGTCTTCTCGCGAGGAATTCAAAATATTCTTGCAGCAATCGGAACGGAATCAAACCAAAAACTAATCCTAATTACTGGCATTGGTGCTGGTGATAGTAAGGGTCATGGTGGCTTTTTTTACGATCGCATTCTCAATCCGCTGTTGCTGGGAACCAGTTATGCAGACAAGGATCGCGCGGAATCGATCCTCAAGGCTAGTAATGTGGAATGGCTGATCGTTCGTCCAGGATTTTTGACTAATGGCCCCCGAACTGGAAAATATCGGGTTATCGAAAACTTGTCTGGTGTTACGGCGGGGAAAATCTCGCGCACCGATGTTGCTGACTTCATATTGAAGCAGTTGGCATCGCCAACCTGCTTTGGCAAAACACCACTAGTAACATACTAGTTAGCTCGACATTCTAACCTGGCGATCGATTTTCCAAGTTATAAAAACATCTAAAAAATCTTCAAGATGAAGCGTAAATGCAGTGACACTATTATCATTATTGGGGCGGGAATTGCTGGGTTAGCGGCAGGTTGCTATGCTCAGATGAATGGGTATCAAACTCAGATCTTTGAGATGCAAGATCGACCAGGTGGACTGTGTACGGCATGGCACCGACAGGGATTTGTGTTTGATGGTTGCATTCACTATTTGTTCGGCTCCGCACGAGGACAGCCTTTTTACCAACTTTGGGAAGAACTTGGCGTTGTACCGCAGCAACAATTTGTCCATCACGATGAATTGCTGCGGGTGAGTGAACCTAATGGGAAAACTTTAATTGTCTACAGTAATCCCGATCGATTGGAGCAGCATTTAAAAGAACTATCACCGATTCTCCACGGGAGAGGCTACGCCAACGATCGGCGGTTAATTAGCGATTTCTGTGCGGGGATTCGCACTTTTACTCGCTTCGATCTGTCACTCCTTCAGCAGCAACCCAAAGCATCAATGCAACTGGGAGACTGGGGAAAGTTAGCGCGAAAAATGTTGCCATTTATCTGCCCACTATCACGATGGGGAAACCTTTCAGCAGCGGAGTTTGCCAAGAGGTTTCAAGATCCCTTTCTCCGCCGCGCCATTCCCCAGATGTTTGGCTGGGAAGATATTCCTGTGATGGTGGGGATGTCTTTACTAGCTTATATGCACACCAAAAATGCTGGCTTTCCGCTAGGTGGATCGCTCCAATTTGCTGAGAAAATCGCAGATCGATATCTAGAATTAGGCGGTGCAATTCACTATGAATCGCAAGTAGAAAAGATTTTAATCGAGAAATATCAAGCGATTGGGGTGCGGTTATATAACAATGAAGAATACTATGCGGATCGAGTAATTTCGGCCTGTGATGGGCACAATACACTTTTCGATTTACTAGATCGGCAATATGTCCCCCGCGAAATCCAACGTTATTACGATGGACATTTACCGATTCATTCCCAACTACAGGTATCACTGGGCGTAAATCGCGATCTATCTGCCGAACCACATTGGACTACTCATTTGCTCGATGAACCTGTCGTAATTGCGGGAGAAAAGCGGTATGAGATTGGGGTCAAACACTATTGCTTCGACCCTTCTTTAGCACCACAGGGAAAATCAGTGCTGATGGTGGTATTGACGACTAATTATGACTATTGGCAACGCATTTATGGTCGTTCAATTTACGATGCAGAGGAAATCCAAGAATCACAAATTCTTATCGATCTTTTAGAGCGATTATATCCTGACATTAAGAATGATATTGAGTTTGTAGATGTGGCTACACCGCTCACCTACGAGCGTTATACGGGCAACTGGCAAGGATCGAGTTGTGGTTGGCTTCTGACCAAACAAACCCTGCTGTTATCGATTAAAGGTTTACCCAAAACGTTACCTAAACTGCGAAATTTTTATGCGATCGGGCAATGGGTGGAACCAGGTGGAAGTGTACCAGTGGTTGCCATGTCAGGACGCAATATTATTCAGCAAATCTGTCGGGGAGATAAACGAATTTTTAGGGCAACAACACCCGTTTTTACTTAAAGATGATAAGGCAGAAAATGATGTCCCACTCAACTTTCACACTTCAGCATCGCACGATCGGTAGAGTCGCAGCTTGGGCTGTATTCTGCCTGGGTACGGTGTACGCTGTCACCACAATTCTCGGATTTCGCTCCCTCAAATCGCCTGATGATGCGATCGGCGATCCATTCTTTTCGATGATGGAATTGCTCATCATCTTCATCGCACCATTGATGGTCGTTAGTATGGTTGTCGTTCATGCCTACGCGCCGCCTGATGCCAAGGTATACAGTCTGACAGCACTGATTTTTACAATCCTGATGGCAGGTATCACCTCCAGTGTCCACTTCGCGATTCTGACGGTGAGCCGACAGCTTGAAGCGAATAGCGTTTCTTGGCTGCTCTCATTCAAATGGCCATCGGTGGCATATACGTTAGACATCCTCGCGTGGGACTGGTTCTTTGCCCTCTCTAT
>NZ_JBGSQZ010000262.1:0-13041 GCF_041737865.1 Chamaesiphon sp. | reverse complement strand
TGCCGTTAGCCCCAAATTCATTTGAGGGCGGTTGAAGAGTAAAAACTAGGGTGTCAGATTTGCTCTGGCGACAATTAATCCGCTCCCCACAGAAGCTCTCGCGCCCCAGTAGCCTAAAAACAATCCACCTAAAGGTGGGGGATTTAAACCCCGAAGCCATAGCTTCGGCACTTTGATAAATGATTCGATCGATACCGCCGCCTGATGCTAGTAATAACTACTACCGCGATCATCTCTCGATCGTGCTAGAAAACTTAAAGAGATGGACATCCTACGATTTGATTGAGGAGTATGGATTTTCGGAAGAGACTTTAGGAGAACAAGTATTTAATGCAGATTTTTATATTTTGAGTCACGATTGTACAGCAGATCCAATTTTGAATTATGGTAACGATCGCGTATTAAAACTCTGGGAAATTTCCTGGGCACAATTGACAACTATGCACTCTCAAGGTACAGCAAAGCCAGTCGATCGAGCGACAAGATTAGCAGCGATGGAACGAGTCAAGTTGCAAAACTATATCAGTGGATATAGTGGAATGCGGATTAGTAAGACTGGAACAGAGTTCGAGATATTGGACGTAACAATCTGGAATCTGTTTACTAGTAATGGCGATCCATACGGACAAGCAGCTTGGTTTAAAAAATATCGATAAAGCCTACTTCCGTACCTGTGTCAAATTAGACATTTGGTGTAGGGGGTGAATAGTGAATGGTGGATGGTGGATAGTGGATGGTGATGTCTATTGATTGAGTGGCAAGGGAGTATCCTAGCTCTTGCCAAAATCGGCTTTACCCCAGATCTCTGATAATAAAAGATCCTCGCCAATTGGCATTACTGAAACAGATGTCCAGTGGTGAGGAAGGATAATGCGATCGATCCAACCGCGCTCGTTCGCAGTGACAGGCGATTGTTGTTGATAAGTATTGACAGTATGTTGGAGATGCAATCGCAACTCAGTCAAAAAATGAGGTGCAAGCTGTGAGGATATTCCTGTATCCGATAGGTATTTTGCTACAGCAAAGACGACTTGATAAATACAACACTGACGATAAAGATCGAGACTAGATTGTTGAGGCAGCACTGCAATTCTATCATCACTAGATTTACTCAAGCTTTGCAATAATAATCCAATCCAGTGATGGACATAATCTAGATCGGCTAAACCTTCTGTCATCACTAATATCTCTAAGTTTAGTTCGGACTGCTGCGGTTGGATCTCATGCCGAAACCAGTCCCAGCAAAGTCGAACAATTTGGTTAAATAGATGTTGATTTT
Organism: Chamaesiphon sp.; assembly: GCF_041737865.1. Lineage (NCBI taxonomy): Bacteria > Bacillati > Cyanobacteriota > Cyanophyceae > Gomontiellales > Chamaesiphonaceae > Chamaesiphon > Chamaesiphon sp. Next base: position 11,762 of record NZ_JBGSQZ010000262.1, on the reverse strand, counting down.
CACTATTAAATTCATGTCGCTTCCGAAACTTGTCACCGATTAAAAATACTTGAAATGCTTTTAATTTAGCTTCTTTACTAGCGATCGGATCTATTTGTTCGATCTCCAATGGTAGATCGATATTCTGCTGGAGCGGCTCCGCCAATGAAGCGATCGGTTGTTCTATTCGCTCCAATTCTAGTTTAATTTGAGGACGATCGAATTCTACTGATTCAGCCAATTTAGCCAGTTCAGTAGAGACAATTCCGCCAATAATTCGATCGCCTGCTAATACATCAGTTTGCGCTTGTTGGAGATTGACTACAGCAAATAAGGCAATCTCATCAAGTCGATCTGGGTGCTGCAAAATTGCCGCAACGATTGCCTGATTGATTGCTAAAAAGCCAGGTAGTTCAAATGATTCGGCTAGACTGATACAGATATCGGTAACACTATTAAGACATGCCTGGATCTGGATCGAATCGTGAGTAGCAATGACCGTAATTACTTCATCAATCTGTTCTTGAATCGTGGTTTCAAAAATTGAAGCGACAATATCAAAACCTAACTCAATCGCTGTCGGTAGGGCAATATCAGCCTCACTCCAATCACCCAACTTTAATTTCAACTGTGCGAGTGTCTCGCTCATTCGATCGATAACTGCTAGTTCATCGATCTGGCGATTGTTAATTTGAGCATTCAAACATTCATGCAATCCTGAATAGCCATCTAGTAGCAATGCTTGAATCGATATATCGATCGTCACTTCTAGATCGTAAAAAACTCGCGTCAAGTCCTCGAAATCATGAGCGATTCGCTCGATTGTAGCCAATCCAATATTGGCGGCGGCACCTTTGAGTGTATGTAGTGCCCGCATCAAATTATGCACCTTGGCGGTGGTATGCTCGGTTGGGAGTGTGAGAATTTCTTGCTCGATCGTTTGCAGCAATTCTGGTGCTTCAGCTAAAAAGTAACTATAGGCTTGTGCTTGAATTTGTGAGTCATTCATCATTAGTTGATAGTTAATAGTTGATAGTTGATAGTTGATAGTTGATGCTTAAATATTTGTCTCTGTAGCAATTCGATCTGAGTTCAAATTGATAAAATCATCTCGTACTTCATGCCCGACATCTAGGGATTAAGCTGATAATTTAGGCTCTTCATATTTATGATTCTATCACTGAGCTACTGAGATATTTAGCTAATGATGTCACGATCGCATGTTTAGTAATTGGCTTACAGGTAAACTCCGAAGCACCAACAACTTTGGAGCGAACTCGATCGAGTAAACCATCTTTACCTGTGAGAATAACAATGGGAATTTGTGCAAAAGTAGAAATCCGGCGAATTTGACCGCAAATTTCATAGCCATTAATTTTAGGCATAATCAAATCGAGAAAAATTAAATCTGGTTTATTTTCGAGCAATCTTGGTAAAGCTTGAGTAGCATCTTGAATAGCTATAAACCGATACCCAGCATCAGTAACGATCGATCTCATACTTTCGCAAACTTCTGGATTGTCATCAATGCAAATTACTAGTTTGGATTGAATCGGTTTTGGTGGCATTGATGGAGTACGGACACTATTGTCAATCGCGGTTTTGCTCATAGGCAAGGCTTGACGAGCGATTAGAGGCAATTTGAGATCGGGAAGATCGATTAATTCGACGATTCCAGTCTGAATATAACGAGTCAAAGATCGTGTCAGTAATAATAAGTCCTCATCAATCTCTGCGGCAATTTCACGCAGTGTCCGTTTACCTGTAATCACCTGCACCAAATTTTGATAAATAATTGGGGTGGTTTGACGATATAGTTGGACGGGATGCCGGATCGCTGGAGTTTTATTTGGTGAAATATTTCCCAATCTTTGAGTATGCCACTCCTGCCACATGATTTCGGCTTGGGCGATAACTGCTTCGGTATTAACTAATATTAGTGGTCGCTCGGCAAAAATTTCGGACTGCGATCGAAAGGTCAACTTTTGTCCTTGACTGTACTGGAGCAAGTCAAAAATGGTTTCTTGTGCGGCAGTAGTTAAAATAGCCGTGAGTTCGGATGATTTAATTTCACTAAGCTGCATCAACGAGATCGCGCCTTGATAATGCCAGTATTCTTTTTTTTGCTCGAATCCCAGCCAGGAACTGTGATGTGCTGCCTCAGACAACAAGTCGATGCCGATATACTCATACCCCACATGAGCGCGTAGTAGCCTTTGCCAGAGTCGATTTGGTCGAGCGCGATCGATACTACAGACGATCTGTCCTTGGTAAAATACGATCTCCCACGCCTGTCCTGATGCCACTGCAACATTCACTGTACCCGTAAACTCGCCCCAGCTTAGATACTGAAATCTACCGATTGAATTACGTTGTGGGTCAACAGCCGTCAGATAGTGAAGATCGTTGTTCATTGTGCAAGAAAATAGGATAGTCCAGACCAGCGCGGTTTAATGCTTAACAATTAAGATGTCTTGTATAATTGTGATGACTGATTTTTACGAGTTATTATTAGTATTCCCTACTAATCACCGAGTACGCTATTATTCTCAATTAACATTAGCGTGTCAGCACAGAACGAAGTATTGGCGAGGATCGCCAGTTAAATTCGCGATCGCCATTGAATCGGATTGATGACTGCCAGGTTTATATTAGGAGTTGACGTGTTGAATTTATTCGCTAGGTTAAGGAAACTATCCACAAAACTGTCGCTAACTAGCGCAGGCAAACCTCGCGATCCTCGTCAACCAATATCTGGCGATCTCAATAGCTTAACCGCTCCAGCAGATCGTCGGGAGCGGATCTCCGCAATTGAGTCGAGACGCCGCAGAATCAGAGGAGGTCGTGCCTCATCAACAGATATTGCTGCCGATCTCTACCCCACATCCCCTACTTCTAATCTACCCACATCCGCAGCCCGCCTAACGCAAAATGCGGCTAGTGAAGAAACTGCTCCGGCGGTGACTCCATCCAAAAAATCGGCGACATCGATCGACAAAAGAGCGCGGAGTCCATTTTTAACCGCCGTCGGTACGTCGATAGGACGGGTCGGTTCCACCCTAGCAAAACCATTTCAGGGTGCCAAACCACTCTACAAAAATCCCTTATTCTGGGCTGGTTCCGGTCTAGGATTAGGCCTACTCGGACTCGCTGGAGCTTGGATATTTGTCGATCGCAGTGTTAGTCAGTACGATCCCTCGGCTGCTCTGAGCTACGTTCGCCCAGGCACGATTACGATTGAAGCACTAAATGGGAGTGTTCTGCTCCAAACGGGCAACGCCACCCGCGAGACACTCAAAGTCTGGCAGATGCCCGACAAACTCAAACAAGCCTTTGTGGCGATCGAAGACCGTCGCTTTTACGAACATGACGGCGTAGACTACAAAGGGATCGCACGGGCACTAGTCCAAAACGTCACATCCAAAAATTTAGTCGAAGGCGCAAGTAGCATCAACCAACAGTTGGCGCGGATGGTATACCTCAATCAGGAACGGAGTTATTGGCGCAAACTGCGAGAAGTTCGCCTCGCCCAAAGACTGACTCAAGGACTCACCAAAGATCAGATCCTCGAACGCTATCTCAACCTCGTCTATCTCGGCGAAGGTAGCTACGGAGTCGCTGATTCCGCCTGGGTATACTTCAGCAAAACTGTAGATCGACTCACCCTCGCAGAAATGGCGACCCTCGCCGCTATGCCACCTGCACCAAATAAATATTCGCCATTTGTCAATCCCCGATTTGCCGAACAACGCCGCAATCTGGTACTCGATCGCATGGCAGATGCCAAATTTATCACAGTTGCCGAAGCCAAAACAGCCAAAGCCGAATCCCTAAAACCCAAACGCAGCCCCCTCAAACGGGAAGAACAAGCCGCGCGGTACTTTACCAAATACATCGAGCAAGAACTGCCCCGACGAGTCTCTGCCGCAGTAATTAAGCAAGGTGGTTTGCTCGTCGAAACCACCCTCAATCCAGAGTGGCAAACCAAAGCCGAAGAAATTGTCAACTCCACCGTCAAAAATAATCGGGGTTCTTTCGGACAAGCAGCGATGGTGAGTATCGATCCGCGTACGGGCGGGATTCGATCGATGGTCGGCGGTACCGACTTTGAAACCTACCAGTTCAACCGCGTCACCCAAGCCAAACGCCAACCTGGATCGACCTTCAAACCGATCGTCTATGCTACCGCGATCGCGGGGGGGATTAGCCCCAATAAATCCTATCTCGATGCCCCCTTTGATGTCGATGGTTACAAGCCCAAAAACGCAGGCAAACGCTTCAAGGGCTACATCACCATGCACGATGCGTTGATTAATTCCGTCAACATCATCGCGATCAAAATCCTGCTCGATACTGGCTGGCAACCCGTCATCGACAATGCCAAAAAAATGGGGATCGAATCCAAACTCGAACCATTTTATTCCCTCGCACTCGGTGGACTAGAAGTCAACTTACTAGAAATAACCAGTGCCTATACTACCTTTGCCGCTCGCGGTGTCCACACTCCAGTTCACGGCATCACCAGAGTCACCAACCAGAAAGGTGAAATCCTCTATCAAAATAAACCCCAACCCACCAAAGTTTTTGAACCTGGTACCACCGCTATTATGACCTGGATGATGCGTGGTGTCGTCAATGAAGGTACAGCCACATCTGCCCAAATCGGTCGCCCTGTAGCGGGTAAAACCGGAACTACAGATAAAGAGCGCGACCTCTGGTTCATTGGTTTTGTCCCCCAACTCGTTACTGGTGTCTGGCTGGGTAACGACAATAATAACCCCACAGGTAACGCCAGTAGCACCGCTGCTTACGCCTGGTCGCGGTTTATGACCACTGCCGTCAAAGACTTCCCCCCCGAAGACTTCCCCCCGCGCCCCGACAATCTCAGCGGACGTAAACCCGAACTCAAGCTCGATCCGATCCGTCCCCGCTATCAGCGCAATCTCCCCATGTCCAAAGATGGCGAGCGAGTTGATGACGAAAAGACCAATAATTCTACTTCAGAGGATCGTCCTCGCCGCTCCCGCCGCTCACGTCGTCGTGCTGAGGAGACAACCAATAATACTTCTGCTCAGGAGACTCCCCGTCGTTCGCGGCGTTCTCGATCGTCCGAGGAAGCCACAACTGACAGCAACAGTTCCGACACGCCCCGTCGTTCGCGGCGTTCGCGATCGTCTGAGGAAGCAGTTACCAGTAATAGCAATTCCGACACTCCCCGTCGCTCCCGCCGTCGTCGCTCTAGCGCAGAATAGGGTCGTTAGGCTTTAGGCTTTAGGCTTTGGGCTTTAGGCTTTGGGCTTTAGGCTTTAGGTTTTAGGCTTTGGGCTTTAGGTTTTAGGGGTAGAGGGTAGTTTAGGAGGCTCTAAAGTAGCTGAGACTGGTGGACAGTGACCACCCTACAATTTGAATCGCCTATCAACTATCAACTCTCAACTATCAACTCTCAACTCTCAACTCTCATGGAATTTGCCAGCTATCACCTGTGGTCGCAATTTGAGCCTGCGATCGGGTGGGAAGATACGCACTGTCAGATGCAGCGAGGGTTGCGATGGACTCAACCAGCTCGCAGCGATGACCAGCCACCACCAGTCACCGAAACCATCTGGCAAAAGGTCGGGAAATTGGCTCAACAAGGAGTCTATGAATTCCATCAAGATCCACTCCTACTCAAGCATCCGAGTGGGTGCGAACGCGTTGCCGATCGATTGTACCTGTACTACGAGATTGCCACCATCCGCGATCGAGTGATGCAGATTTTGCGCCAGTATCAAGCCGATCCCTGGTTGCTCGATCGAGATATTTTAGTTCTAAATCGTGGGGACGAACCGATCCCACCACCGATCGTCTTAGAGGTTGATGGCTACCAGTTTCACCTCCTCGCCGCCTTTGATTGTATCGTCAAGTCGATCGACAATAACATTCACATTATTGATTTTAAAACAGGACTTGCCGCGCCAGATCTGCGCCAAGCAGAGGTCTATCTTTTAGCCTGTACTTATCTTTATCCCGATCGCACTCCGGTGGCTTCCTTTTACAATTTGGAGACGATGACTAGCTCCCAACTCATCACAGCAACTGATGAGAGTCTCGCTCAAACCGCCCGTAAATTGGCTCAGATTGCCAAATTACACCAACAGCAACGGCAAGCCTATCAGACAAATATGGATTGCTTCGATCGACTCTTTCCCCCTCATCCTGGTACTCATTGTCGATGGTGTCCCGTCAATTATCGCTGCGACTATAGCACCACGCGCTGATATTGGTAATACACAACCTCAATAATCGATCGGTAACTGGGCATAATTAAATTAATTGATAATTGATAGTTGATAATTGATAGCTAGGCTTTACCCGCTCAGAAGGGTGATAATTGGATGTCCTGCTGGGATTTCAACCTCGAAGCCATAGCTCCTATTCTTTGTTCAATGTGACTAATCACTGTCAACTATCAACTACTTGTACTGTTGGCGTTAGCCTGCCGTAGGCATAGTATCAACTATCAACTAATTAACTTTGCTACCGAATGTACCAATGGTAATCTGAATTACTATGTCTTTAAAACACTTGCAACCATTTCAAGTAGATCCAGATCGAGTCACTCGGCAAGAGATCGCTACATTAGTAAATAAAATTAGTAGTAATAGTAAGATCGGTGAAGTTAAAGGATTATTCGACCAGAATATTTCCCTGTGTGCTTACTTACTAAAACAAGGCTATATTGATTGTGATGAAATTTATTTTTTATCGCCTAATCTGATTCTGAGCGACATCAACCGCCCAGATTATATTTGTGGTTGCTATCATGAAAGAAAAGGTGTGAGTTGGCATGCGATTATTTTTGCTGGGCCGCAAGAGCAGACGTGGAAAGACGATCTTCAACTCGCGACAGTAGCAAAAAGATCGTTCGAGCGATTGAATTTTTGCACTAGTAATCTAGAGCAAATTTTAATTTCCAATCAATTAATCGATAAAGTTGATGCCGATCGCATTCACGGCTTATTGATTAGCGGGCAAGATCGAGAGTTTTTTGACAATCCCAAAAAACAACTTCGCAAGCGCGATATCAATAGAAACTCATCGGTGAAGCTGCGAACTTATGGTGGCTTTTTACGGAAATTTGACAAGCAAAAAAAGATTGACTGGCTGACAACACCAATTACCACTCTACTTACTCGCTTCAAAAAATGAGACTGACGATCGTTACGCAACTTTAACCATTCACCATCCACCATCCACTAAACTCTAGCCAAATTACGATCGATCATCGCCGCTAAGGTGTTATCGCTGATACAGCGTCGCTCGGAACAGTAAGTGGTGAGATTCACCCCATTAGTCATTCTGACGCTGCTGACACGTACGCGGAAGTCATCAGTGATAAACCAGCACCGTTCCTGTCCCTGATTGTTGTCATACTCAGTATCGATCGTCAAAATCCCATCTTTACCAAACCAATACCGCGAGATTACGGGAATCTTCTCAACATAACCGCGATCGCGAATCAATTTCCCAGATAGTTTACTCTCATCATCTGGTACATCAATTAGTACTGCACCATAGTCGGCATTGGGCGGCTCATCATCTAGATTAGCTTGCCACATAAATCTCCCGCCACCCATTGCGCGGGCGGGATCGATCGATTGCTGTTCGCAGATCGCCGCAACTTTAGGATCGTTTTGGGCGACGACTTGCACGATCAAATTAGATTCTCCCGACTCATCATCCACCAGATCGAAATGATGAACCGCACGCAGAGTCAACCAAGTTCCCTCGCTTTTGCGAAAGAAGTCCATCATCGTCATTGGCGCAATTAGTGACATAGATACATTAGTGGAGGGTGAATAGTTGCATCGGTCTAGCCGTACCCAGATCTTATCCCAGTCTATAAATATTGTCGATTGCGTAGACTTGAGTAAAAGCGTAGATCTAAGGGTACCCATAAAGCGGCGTTTTTATGCGGGGGTTCCCCCCGCATAAAAAAACGACAAGACAGGGCACCCCGACACAATTAACCTGTAGGGGTGCCCCTTGTGGATACCCTAGATCTACGTTGATTACTAATATTTTTATACTGGCGCAAGATCTGAGTAGATCGATATTCACCATTCACCATTCACCCACTACCCTAGATCTCTAATTCGATCGAGGTGGGAGTAGATCCCAGCCGCTCTAAAATCCGCTGGCGATACCTTCCCCGCGCGGATCTGCGGCACCTTCTAGTCGCCCATCGGGAAGCTGTTGGATCGCATTGGCATTACCCCAATAGCTGCGGGCTTCGATCTGATGCCCTCGACGGCGTAACTCGGCGAGTGTGGTAGGATCGAATCCCCACGGATCGACATTGACTCGATCTGGTAGCCATTGGTGGTGAATTCTCCCTGCTGCTACGGCTGCACCGACATCCATTTTGTACTCTAGGACATTGAGCAAGATTTGCAGGACGGTAGTGATAATCGTACTCCCTCCAGGTGCGCCGATCGCCAACCGAAATTTACCATTTTCAGTGACGATCGTTGGTGTCATACTAGATAGCGGTGTTTTCCCAGGTGCGATCGAGTTTTTATCGCCACCAACTAATCCAAACACATTGGGGACACCTGGGGCGATCGCAAAATCATCCATTTCGTCGTTCAATAATATCCCCGTTCCTGGTACTACTACCCCCGCCCCAAATCGATAATTGACAGTAAAAGTCAGGCTGACAACATTCCGATCTCGATCGACAATCGTCAGGTGACTAGTTTCGAGCGATTCAGCTCGTGGAGTATCCGCCCCACGAGTAGCTACGACGGGCACCCTGACGGCGGAGCGATTTGGTACAGCCGCTGCTCCCCGATCGAATTGGTTGAGGAGTTCTGGTGTGGCTGGTTGTACTGTAGTAGATGGACGCGCTCGATCGATCCTGATTTCCTGACGGCGTTTATTCGCGTAGGCCGGATTAGTCAACGCCGATACAGGTACTCGATTAAAATCAGGATCGCCGAGGTATTCCGATCGATCCGCATAAGCAATTCGCATCGACTCAATCAGTAGATGCAGCGCGTCGGGACTATGCCAACCGAGAGCAGCTAAATCCGTACTACCGATCGTATTTAAGATTTGGAGTAAATGTACCCCCCCAGAGGATGGTGGAGCCATCGAACAGACGTTGTATTGGCGGAATTTACCGCACACAGGCTCTCGCCACTTGGGTTGATAGGATTTGAGATCTGCAAGGGTAATTAAGCCTTTATTCTGGCGCATATCGCGATCGATGGCAAGTGCGATCGATCCGGTATAAAAGTTCTGCGGATTCCGCGCCACCGCGATTAATGTCCGTGCCAAATCCCGTTGAACCAGTCGCTCACCTGGTTGTAAAGGCTGTCCATTGCGCGTAAAAATATCTCGTGCTGCTGGATTACTCGCTAATAGTTTCTGTTTCGATTTGGCTTGCTCGGTATAGATTTCGCTCACCTTAAACCCCTCTCGGGCGAGTTTAATTGCTGGAGCTACTACCGTCCGCCAGGGTAATTTACCATATTGCTTGTGGGCTGCGGCTAGTCCGGCGATCGTCCCTGGTACCCCCGCCGCCAGATGTCCTTCGAGACTAGCATTTGGACGCACTTTCCCCTGAGCATCTAGATACATATTTCGGGATGCTCCCAGCGGTGCGCGTTCGCGAAAATCTAGGGATCGAATGTCCTTCCCCATCTTGGTTAGCATAAAACCCCCACCCCCAATCCCCGCCGAAAACGGTTCGACAACTGAAATCGCCAAGGTAGTTGCTACGGCTGCATCGATCGCATTGCCACCTTGTTGGAGGATCGCCACCCCCGCCTGAGTCGCCAGCGGATGAGCGGATGCTACCATTCCATTTTGACTATTAGTCGGACGTGGAAAAGCTGCTAAAACTGGCACAGAACTGGCTAGAATCAGAAATGAGCCAACCGTCACCGTGTAGCGATAAAAATACCCGATCGTTCTCATCATCTTCCCCTCTGCACCACTGCTGTTAAAAACACACATGTCCGTGCAACCGACAGGAAATTCAGACATCTGTATAATCAACTATCTCCTATTCTCTAACTGATGACAAAACTAATTGTAGCCACCAGCAATCCTGGCAAACTGCGGGAAATGCAGGCATATCTGAGCGATAGTGCCTGGGAATTGAGCCTCAAACCAGCGGAATTGGATGTAGATGAGACAGGAGACACATTTGCTGCCAATGCTAGTCTCAAAGCCTCAGAGGTGGCGATCGCCTTGAATTGTTGGACGATCGCTGATGACTCAGGATTGCAGGTAGATGCACTCGCTGGCGCACCAGGAATTTACTCAGCGCGGTATGCCAATAGCGACAAGGAGCGGATCGATCGCCTCTTACGAGAATTGAGCGATTTCCCAGCTCCACAGCAGCGACAGGCGCAATTTGTCTGTGCTGTGGCTGTGGCGCGTCCCGATGGTACCATCGCCGTTACAGCAGAAGGGATTTGTCGGGGCGAAATTCTGACTGCACCTGTGGGTATCGATGGTTTTGGCTACGATCCGATTTTTTATGTACCCGAAAAACAACTTGCTTTCGCTCAAATGTCCGTAGAAACCAAGCGCAGTATCAGTCATCGTGGGATCGCCTTTGCGATCGTTAGCAAAAAATTAGCTCAGATCGCCAGTAACGGGATCTAAATTTTTTCCTTTGAGCCGATTTTTTGAGACTCTGTACTTCTTCCTCCGTTGGAGCAGATTGCCTGAGCGACGCTGTTCGATCGGTTGAATGCTGACGGAGACTACTGGGTGAAGCGATTGGAGCAAATCGAGCTTGGTTTCCCATGGGCACCTTGCAATATCCACACCTTTTAGCAGTAGTTCGACAATCTCTCGATCGTAACTAAGATCGACTCCTCCCGCCGATTTTTCCACTGCACTGACACCCCATTTCAAAATGTCTAGTAACCGCAAAGGATTTGCGCGCACGAATGAGGAAAGGACAATTTCTTTTTGAGAGTCGATTACTGTTTGCTCGATCTTTGCATCAGTAGACGCAAGTGCTGCTTTGATATTGGAGATCGCTCGATCCAAGATATCTGGATCGAATGGGATCGTCTCGGAGATTACCATATCTCCAGCTTGAGATATTTCGCTACGATCTGCTTCTAAAACATTAAGCATAGGCAGGATTTCTCGATCGCCACTGAGATCTAGTTGCCCCAAGAATACATGACTTTCATATCCAGCCGGAAGTCCTTTAAAGTAGATGGGAATATCTCGACCGGATCTTAATATCTTATATAATCCTAAGTCTAGAGTATTAATCGGCCAACCAATATCTCTGACTGCTAAAAGTTTAGTTTGCCCATTTGTGGTCGTTCGATCGCAAAAATACTGTCTAGCGATTCTCCTTTCATGCTTGTTCTTACTACCTGTGTCAACGGATCTGAACCATCGGTACTTGGCTTGGGTAGCTCCTTTGTCGTACCCGATCGAGTATCTCGAACATCACTACAATAATAAGTAACCGGAATATCTCGATCTGTTTCAGCCGTATCGATTTTAACTTGCTCGAACCAATCGGTACTGAGATCGACAGAAACGATCCGCTTAACTCCAAACTGTTGGAGTTTGGCAATTAAATTAGTTCCCACAAATCCTTGTCCGCCAGTAACCAATTACCCTGAAGGGGTGACAAGCAACGATCGAATGCAAGCCTAGTAATGATCGAGAGGAATGTCAGGTGGGTGAAATCTGAAGCAAGAGCGTACAATTGTATTGAAACGAGGGGGTGAGATAATAAGAGTAAAAAAATGCTCTAA
>NZ_JBGSQZ010000244.1:0-6883 GCF_041737865.1 Chamaesiphon sp. | reverse complement strand
TCGAACCATCTCGACTCAAATATTTTGAGATTCAAAAGGCTTTATACGAAACAGCCAAGCCGCAGCTTGTCGAACGATACTTGGGTGAATTTATCGCTTTTGAAGATGGTCGAGTTTTAGACCACGATTCTAGCGAACAAACATTAGTACAACGGGTTTATCAACAATATGGTTATCGAGATTTGTTGATTAAACAAGTTTGGTTGGAAGAGCCACATTTATCAGTAGCTGGTGTATTTCACTCGGTTGGGAAAGAGTAGGTGCAGAAATTCGATTATGTAAATGTAGGTAATGGTTTGCCTGTAGCACCAATTATTAATATTAGAGTAGCACCACCTGATTGGCTGAATAAAGGAGGAGAATACCAGATTGAGGCGTTTTTGGATACAGGCTCAGATTGTACATTAACTCCATTAGAAATCATTTCTAAGTTGGAGTTATCGATAGTTGATACATCGGTAGAAATTACTGGAGTTGCTGGGGGTCGAGTAGATGGCTATGCTTGTTATACAAATATCTGGTTGGGTGAGAAATGTATTCAAGCAGTTAGAGTTTATGGTTGTAGAAGTGAGAGCCTAGAAAATAGAGTATTAATTGGTAGAGATGTTTTAAACCAATGCTGTATTGAATTTGATGGTATTAACGCTCAATTAATAATTAGGGATTAATATTTCAGATCGGAATTAAATTTACAGATAAATAAATTATGGAAGGAAAAGATTTACTAGAACAACTCGAAGTTTGCTGCCCAGTTTGTGGCAGCAATAGTTTCGGGCATGACGAAACAAATACAGTTAGTTGTAATGAATGCGATTATTCGGAACCAGAACATGAACCAGATTAGTCGTTCTGAAGTTTGGTAAGATCGTGCCCACTAAAGTTCCCCACAATTGCTTTCAATGCTCCAAGGTCGGTAATGATGACGCTAAGTTAAAGTCTTGCTGGGACAGTAAGCTTTGCCCTGCTAGAAGGCATTATCACCGCAATCGCGGTAAGTTGTCGCTAGAACGCAAGGCAAAGCGATTGGGTGCTAGTAATATCGTTGAGATTGCGGTTAATATTCCCACGGGGTTCGCTGCTAGCATCATCTTCTATCGAGAACGGCAGGATGCTCCAGTACATGCGATCGCGGCTGAGGTATGGCAGAGCGATAAGGGGAAGGTGTTGATGGTACAGCCGATGCACTGTTTGGGTTTGTCTCCGGCTCAAGTGGTGGAGGTGATGGTGGAGATTTTGAAGGCTTGTTCTGGTGAGTTGGGGGTAGAAATTACTAAGTTTGCTAATAAGGTGGAGATGCATCCATCTCAGTGTCCAATATTGGATTGTCCTCAATGCCACAACAATTAGAACTAGATTTGTGGCAGATTTTGGCGGTTGCTCAAACCGAACCAGCAACAGTCGGGTTTATCGAGCTGTGCGGTCATTTAGATGGGTTAAATCTGGTTGATGGGGCACGGGCGGTTGGGGAAATTGCGGAGATTTATCGAGTTCGAGCGGAGACGATTTTAACTGAGATTGCTGCGGCTTATTTACCAGTTAAGGAACCAATTGTACCTAATGAGTTGTGGGCGCATCTGTATCGTTCTACTTTTATTTTACGAGATGAATATCTGTATTTGGAAGTGGAGCATGATTATCCAACAGAGCGACAGTCGGTGATTAAGTTGGGGGTGGAGGCGGATGAGGTGGCGGCTTGCGCGATGATTCAAGCAGTGATGGGGAATACTCACGGGGAAGAGATCGAGTTATGGGCGAGTCGGATTCGAGCGGTAATGGCTGAATGTGGTTCGATGTTGTTAGTGGAGTTACAGCAGCAGTCGGGTTTGAGTTTGGTAGATTTATGGTTGGGTTTGTTGTTGGGGGATACTGGCTGTTCAATTCGCCGTCAATTGAGTTGTGAGGTAGAATTTAGTGTTGATTTTTACGATCGAGCGGGAATTTGGATCGTGGAGTTTGTAACGCAAACATCGATTGATATCATTGAGTAATATTAAGGGGCAAGGGTAAAGTCAAGATGTCAAAACAGAATTCAGATCATTCAAGCAAATCGAATCAGTTACTCAAGGCTTTAACTCAGCTAGAAATTGCTCAAATAATTGATACTATATTAGGAGTTTTATCTCCTGAATTACAAGAGCAAGTTATCTCCCAACTTCCGACAGATACTCAACAAACAGTCAGACAAATTCTTGCTCCGTCACCGCCTCAAGCATCAACTCAATTTACTGATGCAGAAACAGTTTCTCTGGCAAAACAGGCTGAGATTTGGGCTAGGCTGTGGCGAGAGTGGGATACGATTGTTTCCGAAGCTTCGGAAGAGGAAGGGAAATATATCGTTCGAGAAGCTGATTGGGAAGAACCTTATTTTGATGCGACTACATTTATTGAAGATTTAGAGAGTGTTGCCAATAAGATGCAGCCGCTGATCCAAACAGCATTTGAGCATGAGTTCGATCCCGAACCAGATTTTGTTACAGCACTTTTGGATGCAGAAACGGATGTTGCTTCAGGTATTCCAGATTGGATGGAAATTACCGATGGATTGTATTTAGAGCAGCATTTAACTCGTTGTATATTAGCAGGGAAATGGCTGAATATTCGACATCAAGGACAAGAGGCTTTTGATTTTGCGGTGTGTATTCGCGAATACGAGCAACAATTTCAGGAAGTACAATTAAATGGTGATGCAGTTTTTACGTTCCTCATTGATTTGCCTGAACCAGATCGGCAAACTATTTTAGCAGGATTAACAGCAAACAAAGAAACAGCTCTCTGGAAGAACACATTAGCAGATATACATTCTTGTTGGCAACAGTTTTATTTGGATTTAATCGAGCAATACGCACCAGATCGCTATCTAAAACAATTACGAACGACCATTCCCCAAAAGTGGCAAAATGGCTTGCCAATCATTGAGGAATTATTGAACGAGCAGAATTATCCAGAAAGTTTGATCTCGATCGAAGAAACACTCAGTTCCTTACTGAAACCCAATCGCAGTGATGTAGCCTGGACACCGGAAACTTCAATGTTGGTAGCTATTTCAGGTTTATATTATGATAGCAATTCTGCAAATATTAATACGTTGCTGCGCTACTATCAGCAAACTGCACAGGGATTAAATCAAACCGAACGAGCCAATGCACTGGAGATTCAACAAATAGGGATCGATCGATGGTTTAATTGGGTCAGCATGTTTGCGGCTTTTATTGAAATCCCCCTCCCAGAATCTACTCGTCAAGCTTTATTTACATCGTGGCGAGATTATGTCGTGAGTCGAACGAAATCTTATAGCTGGCAAAAAGTTGATAGCTGGTGGCTTTGTTGGTTGATTGAAAGTGTTGACGATCGCCAAAAAGGAGTAAGTTGGTTTCAATCACAAATAACTCAATGGCTGGATAATCTACCTAGCGATAAAACTCAATTAGGTGAGAATTACGATCGATTGCGATTGTTGACTAAGGATTTGACGGAGATCTATCATCAAGGACAATCTAGCTATCCTCAATTCTATCTAGTAGTGATTCACCCTAAAGGATTCTCTACTCAAAGTGATGAATCTAGACGAGAGTATCTCAAAGCATTTGCACCAGATAATTTGTTCGAGCTGGTGATGAATTATTGGAAAGTCAATCTTCACCAATTTGTGCCGAAACCGGAGTTAGTCCAGAATGCTGAGTACACAAAACATGCTCAGTGGATGGTTGCGTTGAAGGAATTATCCCCACAGGATTATGAAACTCTCTTGGCTCAGTGGAAATTGGTACATAAACGTCGAATTAATCTCTGGAAAGCTATGAAACAGATGGGAGTGAGCTAAGATGAATGTCCGAGTAACTATCGAGGTTTCAACGCCCCCAACTGCCAGCAATCTGGATAAATTGAGATCGGCAGCACCTGAGTTAACGAACAATCTCAAAAGTATCGTAGTGAGCACAGATGTAGATAGCAAAGGCTTTTCGCTAACAGCTAACTTTACAATGAAAACAACCGCTCAATATCAGGTTGTCGATCGAATTAGTAAGGAGTTTGAGTTCTGGACGTTCGATCTTGAAGGTGATCGAGAAATGATTATTTCATTTCCCACGCACATATGATGTTTTATATCCCAACTGGAAGACTTGGCGATTGATATTTCGGTTTTCAATTCGATACTATTAAAGAAAAGAGAAAAATTTGTCTAGAGTATAACTGGCGAGGCGGTGGAAAACGATCGTCTAAATTTATGCGAAATCTGCTCATCGTCGAATCCGTTGGCAAAATTAAGAAGCTTAAAAGCATCCTCGGTTCTGATTGGGATGTGAAAGCTTCAATTGGGCATATCCGCCAACTTGCCAATGACGGGGACGGTTCATTAGGATTCGAGTTGGGTGTAGATACTATCGATTGTCGTTACATCCCTCGCGACGACAGAGCCAAACAAACAATCGCCGGACTAATTGCCGCAGCCAAGCAAGCAGATCGAGTATTTATTGCTTCAGATCCAGATCGCGAAGGCGAAGTCATCGGCTGGCATATCGCCCAGGTATTGAAACTCAAACAGCCCCAGCGGGTTGTTTATCAGGAAATTACTGAATCCGCAGTCAGAAAGGCAATTGCTTCTCCCCGCTCCCTCGATATGGCTCTAGTAGAAGCAGGTAGGTGTCGGGATTGTCTGGATAAATTGGTCGGCTACAAAGGATCGCCCATAATTTGGCGACTGAATAACGGTGCCAAAAGCGTCGGGCGAGTACAGTCGGCAACTCTCCATTTAGTCTGCCAACGAGAGCGGGAAATTCAAGCTTTCAAACCCCAAGATTATTGGTCGGTATTTGTAGATTACGCTGAAGGATTCCGCGCTTTCTACAACGGCACAGCTCAGGCTATCTCGCCAGCAGCAGACGAAGAAACTAGCGACGATGCTGGCGCGACAGAAAAAGTCGCCGAATCGACTCGCGTATTGAGTCAGGCTGAAGCTGACAGGTTGGTAGAGATCGGCAAGTCTCACCCCCATCAAGTCTCCACAATCGAAGGTAAACTCGCACCCAAAAAGCCACCCGCCCCATTTATCACCTCATCGCTCCAACAAGCCGCAGGAGCGAGGTTGAAGTTCAGTCCCGAACATACGATGTCAGTCGCCCAAAAGCTGTATGAAGCGGGTTTAATTACCTATATGCGGACTGATTCTGTCGAACTCAGTCAGGATTTTTGTAAAGCTGCACGGGAATGGTTATTGTGTCATGACAAAGACAATGTGCCCACCAAAGTCTCCAAACAGCGCAGTTCTAAGGACGCTCAGGAAGCTCATGAAGCGGTCAGACCGACGGATATCACCAAAGCTTCCAGCGAACTCAAACAGCAGCTCTCAGAGGATGAATTCGCGCTGTATCTGATGATTTGGATGAGATCGATCGCTTCTCAATGCAAACCCGCTCAAATCCGCAAAACCACGATCGTTACCCAGTCTGGCGAGATCCAATGGCAAGCTAGAGGTCAAATGCTGGAATTTGCAGGCTATGCCAAATATTGGAAGGATATTAGCGGTGATGCGGTATTACCTAGCTTGCAACCCAAACAACCGCTCACTGTATCTAACGTCATTCACGAGCAAAAGCAGACTCAACCACCACCACGTTACTCTGAGCCAAAACTCGTTCAATTGATGGAACGGCGGGGCATCGGTCGTCCTTCAACTTATGCGCCGACTATTGCCACGCTCAAGCAGCGTAATTATGTCGAGCTGGTTAAGAGTAAGGTACAGCCGACGACTGTGGGTTTACAAGTTGATGATTTTCTGATGCAAGCTTTGCCAGAATTGATTCAATCGGAATTCACGGCTGGGATGGAAACTCAACTCGATGCGATCTCCAAGGGTCAGCAGGAATGGCAAAGTTACCTGATTGAATGGAACCGGAGCTATTTCGCGCCAGCATTAAGTAAGGCTACTAAGAATCTACCGGAACAGGATTATGGCTCGTTCCAGGGTAAGAAGCTGGAGAAATCTCGCTCTAAATGTCCGACTTGTAGCAAGCCAATGTCTAAAGTACCAAGCAAGAAGGTGAAGAAGGGTTATTTTCTCAAGTGTGAGGATGGTTGCAAAGATACTGAAGGTAAGGGATTAGTAATGTTTTGGTCGGAGCGAACTAATGAATGGCAGCTCCCACAAGCTAGAGCAGAACATTCATCGCCAGCAAAGTTAACCGAACATCCTTGTCCAGTTTGCCAGAAGCCGCTGGAAGAATATAGCTACAGTAAGGATGGACAAGCCAAGTCGATGTTGCGATGTTCGGATACAGCAGCTAGGAGTAAGCCAAAACACAAGGATATTGCTTATTTTCGGGGAAAGGAGGGGCAATGGTGGAGTCCGAAACTTGGTAATCTTGGTGCGGATGCTGCTAAATCAAGTGAGGTAAAAGCACCATAGTTCGATCGCAATCATTAAGTAGGTAGGCTTACTTATTTATAAAATAGACTTCATTATGACAATACATCTAGATAACGATCGCAAAATTATCGATTCTTGGTTCAAAAATGCTGCCCCTTGGATTGTCGCAATTGAGGAACAGCAAATCGAAAGTCGTAAACTCATCACAGATCGATCGATTGTCGATGCTGTCGTTAGTCGTGGTGGTCAGACAGTGCTGGATCTGGGTTGTGGCGAAGGTTGGCTGACAAGAGCTTTAGCTGCTCAAGGGCTGAATGTCCTTGGTACTGATATTATCCCCTCATTAATCGACCGAGCGAGAACGATAGGATTAGGTAATTTTGAATTAGCTGCCTATGCAGATATCGCGGCTGGTAAATTAGCTGAAAAATTTGATATCGTCGTTGCCAATTTTTCACTAATTGGTAAGGAATCTGTATCGGGTTTATTTCAATCGATGCCATCTTTGCTCAATGATGG
>NZ_JBGSQZ010000251.1:0-3294 GCF_041737865.1 Chamaesiphon sp. | reverse complement strand
TAAGCTGTCAAACATTTAAAACACTCTTTTTGTCCTCTAGAACCTTTGCCGCAAGGGATTCAGTCAAAAAATTTAGATGTAAAACAGCTTATATCAATTAAAGCACTTAGCAATAACTTTTATCAAAGAGGACTAGTTTATTGGCTGGAAAAAATTAGCCAATATCGGATATGTTTCCTAACTAATTCCATTCGCCAAGAATTTGCACTGTAAAAACTAGAGTAGCATGAGGCACGGGTTTAGTGAACTTCTCCATTAGCTAATTTTAACTTGATGTTTACTAATGAGGTGCCATAAAAATAGCTAATAAAATTGTCAAAGAACAACTCATTGACAACAAAGTCAACCCCGTCAAAATAAAAATAGTTTTATTATTTTTTTTGACGATTCTTTGCAATTGCTCGATCGCTTGCTCGTGTTCGGCAAGATGATTAGTCTGCTTCACACACGCATCTGATAGTCTTTCAAGTAAATTAATACATTTTTCGGTTCGGGATTCTGTACCTTCATCTAACTTCGATACTGCTTGATGAACTTTTTCAATCATCTCGATCAGTTCATCCCTGATTGGACTATAGCCAAACCTTCGATTTGTCTCGCTCGATACCTCATAGTCAGGATCTTTTTGACTCGATTGTAAGTATTCTCTAAGCTTGTCTTCTGATATTTTGAATTCGTCTTGTGGTGAATTGTCTTCCATTTTAATTTTTTATAACTAAAGCTTGTCACCTTTAAATAATACCCACAGCCATCAGCACGCCCGTGTGAAATCAATAGTTTTCCACGCTTTCCCAACTGGGGCGCGACAAGTGGAGCACCTTTTTAAGACGGTGAATGGTGGATGGTGAATCATCATGTCTCTCGATTCTCGTTCCGTAAGCGCAAGGCGCAGGCGTTGCCAACGCGTAGCGGATCGTTCCGAGAAGAGGCTCTCGGTAACGAGTGGGAAGGGAGTAGCTATACCGATCCGTAAGATCGCTCTTATCGAGTATCCTCGCGATCGATGTCATCGTCAAGCCGATCGACATTGAGAACATCTCTGCGTCTTCTTTTATAGTTTCCCCTAAAGCCTAAAGCCTAAAGCCTAACTTCCGCAGGAAGTCTATTATCTACGATTGCCCTCAATTGTAGTGTAAATACTGAGCCGATCTCTCGATCGACCAGCTAAGATCGGTAAAACACTTCCGATCGGAGCTTTGAGAAGCGATCGTATTATATCTAAATTATTTTGAGGTACTCCGGTTATGTCGAAACCTTACTCTCCATCATCTGCTCCAGAGTTTGCCATCGCGCATGACTACTCAGATATTTTAGGGACATCGCTTCCACCTACCACACCGCCGAAAGTAGAGCCTAGCAGCATTGCCCCAGCCGATGGCGAAACAATTATCGATCCTTGGGCGAGTGACATTTCGATCGAGGATCGAGGTGCCAAGCAGATCGAGTTGCCGTCATTAGCAGTTGCAGATCCTTGGGTGAGCGATGCCGCCACCATCGCAACAAAACACCAGCCTACTCCGAGGGCTGTAGCCACACGACAAAGCCAGACAGCCGTAGCAATGGTTGATGAGCCGAGCGCAAGCTTACCCACTCTAGAGTCCCCTGCTAGTGCCGCAGCCATCGATCCAGATGCGCCCTCGATCACCGCCCAAGATTTGGCTCTAAAATATTGCGATCGCGGTAGCAAGTCACTAGCCGCCAAAAACTATGCACAGGCTCGATCTGCCTTCAAAATTGCGATCGAGTGGAACCCAAAACTCGCGATCGCACACAGTGGGATCGCTCAAGTTTGCCAATGCAGTCAAGATTATGAAGGTGCGCTAGTGGCATACGATCTAGCGATTGGGTGCGATCCTACCCAACTAGATTTTTATTACCAACGCGCTCTGATTAACAAGCAGCTCAAGAATTACTTCCAAGTTTTGGCTGATTGTAAATGGGTGCTCGAAGCAGATCCCGATCGTTCGCTAGTGCGCTGGCTGTATGCAGTTGCCCTAGTCAAGCTGGAAAACTATCAAGTCGCCCTACTCAACCTAGATCGGCACGTCGAGGACTATCCTCAAGATCCCAATGGTTACTGCTATCGGGGGATTTGTTACGAAAGATTGGAGCGACTACCACCAGCACTAGCTGATTTCGATCGGGCAATTGCCCTCCAGTCCAATCAATCCGTATTTCATCACGCACGCGGACGTACGCGGCAAAAATTGGGCGATCTTAACGGCGCACTAGCTGATTTTAACCTCACAATCGAGCACAAACCCCGCGCGGCAGTGTATGACGATCGCGCCGAAGTACATCGCTGTCTCGGAGATCGAGCAGCAGCTCTGGAAGATTGCGATCGGGCGATTAGCCTCAAACCTAAATTTATCGAGGCGTATTTTCGCAGGGCATTAACTCATGCCGAACTTGGCAATTTAGAACTAGCATTATTAGATTGCCACAGCACGATCGATCTCGATCCACAACATATCAATGCTCATATTCAGCGGAGTTGGATCTATTTTCGCAAAACCGACTATCGCCGCGCTCAACAGGATTGTCAGACTGTCAAAGGGCTAAACAAATCTTGCTTTTGGGCGAGTTATATGTCAGGTGTGATTAACAGTTTATCTGGCTTGAAACATAATGCCATCAAGAATTTTAGTAAGGCGATCGAAATTTCGCCCAATTACGTTTCCGCTCGATATCATCGGGGCATAGTCTATCACGAACTCGGCGATATCCCCAAAGCGATGGCCGACTTCAACCAAGCTCGATCGATTCAGGATCGAGGACTAGAGCGACTGCTCGATCGAGATGAGACTGGATTTTATGCTGAGGGTTTGGCACTCTATCACATGGGACAATCAGAAGCAGCCCGCACGGTGCTAATTTTGGGCGCATTGTCTGCCAAACGCTTTAATAATCCCAGCTTTCATCAACTGATGCTAGCCAAGATCGAGGATTTGGGACTAGCTTCAGGAGAACTTGCCAGCAGTGCCTCAAATTCTTGTCCCATCAACCCAAAAAAGCAGTAAACAGTTGACAGTTGACAGCGATTCGCGCTCCTCGGCTCTGCCGAGGGTTTAGCGAATCAAGACAGCGAAGTTGTTAAAGGGGATTAAACTCCCCACTAATAACTATCGCACCTCTAGGCAACTAGGCGGGTGCCCCGATTCGTGACAAGTTAAGGCGCAAGTGCAGTTGTCAAGCAGGGTTGAGCGGATGGCTCAAAAAAGAATGACCCTTCCCTGTTCACTCGATCTGGGAAGGGATCGATAATCAATTTCTTGAATGGCTTTCGGATAGATT